>SLAT01000005.1 GCA_007126715.1 Roseinatronobacter sp. | reverse complement strand
GACCAATCGTCCCGATGTTCACATGCGGTTTATTACGTTCAAACTTTTGCTTTGCCATGGTTTCGGCACCCTTTGTTGCTGGGCCGCTTTGCGGCGCCCGAAAAGACACGCGGGCCAAATACGCAGCTTGGGCAGGAAAATCAAGCGCGGTTTGCCTTCTATCGCCCGCATCGCCTCTTTTTCTAATGTCGCGCCATAGCGAAGCGGTTCGGGCCTGGTGTTTGACAGCTGAAACAAGACAGCCACTGACGGCTACGAGGGCTTTTGCGGGTGGTGGGGCTGGGTACAAAGCCGCGCAGCGTCGGGCCGCGGAGCGGCGATCCTGCCTTCGATCTATAGCGCTTTATGCTGGCCAAATCCGCGAAAGATCAAAGCTATGCAGTAGCGGCAGCCAAATCGCCGTGCCGTGGGTGCGGCCCGGCGATGCGCGGCGGGCTGACGCCCTTGATTCCGCGCATCTAAAAGCTCCTGAATGTCTGCAATGCCCGCACAGCTGACATTTCACGCTCATCGCGCCACCTCGTATCAGCTGCGACACACTAACTCGCTGACCCTGCCGGAGCATCCGGTGTCATCACCGAACGCGCCGCCTCGGCATCGGGTCCCGTTTCATCCACATCTGCGCTTTCGGGTCTGGGCGGGAACCAGTCGGGATTGGAGGCAAGCCAGTTCTCGATCGACAAAACCACATTCTCGGCCAGATTCTGCATCTGCCTTTCGCGTGTCTGGGTATTGCCGGAGCCGACGATTGTTTCGCCTGAAATCGCCTCGCCCACAATGATCCGGTGTGGACGTGCGTTCAGCTTGCTACCCGCCGCATCATCCCAAAGATCCACTGTGACCCCAAGGGCAGATCTGGGCGACAAGACAAGCGGAATGCCGGGTGGCGCGATCATATAGGCCTGCACATTGACACCGATATGATACAGCTTGTCGCCGTCATAGCGGCCCAATCTGCGGCGCATCTCCGAGACGATGGCCTGTTCCCATTCCTCGGCCTCTGCCGGACGCGATCCGGGAAGGGGTGTAGCGTCATCTGCGACGACAATTGCATGGCTTAGGAAGAAATCCCCAAGCTCTGCACGTTCATCCTTCAGCTGCGCCCCGCTGGCACAGGCCGAAACCGCAAGAGCGGCCAGAAGCGCCAGCACAGGGCGCGGAACAGATACTGCAACCATCTGCATCCTCCGAATTGATCCTATGCATTGCTAACTGATCGGGCAACGAGAGGCAAATCACACAAGATGACCGTATGATTTAAGTGAATCTGTTATCCCTTGGAAAACCACGCGGGGCCATGCGGCCCGCGCTGGCACGTTTGCCCTGCCATTCCGCCAGTTCAGTTTCGGTCCGTGTGCGCCCTGCCGGGTCTTTCCACGACAGCCCCTCGGCCAGCGTGATTGTGCGCAGATCGGACAGACCCCCATCCTTGTAGGATTGCAGCCTGACCCCCTTGCCGCGCCCCATTTCGGGCAATTCGGCCAGCGCAAAGACCAGCAGCTTGCGATTCTCGCCCACCACAGCCAGATGGTCCCCCTCGACCCGGCGGCAGACATGGGCGCGCACCCCGTCCTTGAGGTTGAGCACCTGTTTGCCACTCCGGGTCTGGGCAATGATCTCATCGGCGGGCACAATGAACCCGTCCCCGCTGGAAGAGGCCACAATCAGTTTCAGGTCGGGCTTGTGGGTGAAGATATCGACAATCTCGGCCTCGTTGGGCAAATCTATCATCAGGCGCACCGGCTCTCCCATGCCGCGCCCGCCGGGCAGGTTGACGCCCATCAGCGTGTAGAACCGCCCGTTAGAGCCGAAGATCACGATCTTGTCTGTCGTCTCGGCATGGAAGGCAAAACGCCCTTCATCGCCATCCTTGAACTTGAACGCCTGATCCAGCGCCACATGGCCTTTCATCGCGCGGATCCAACCCATTTTCGAGCATAGCACGGTAATCGGTTCGCGCTCGATCATCGCCTCAAGCGGCACATCCTCGACCTCGCCCGCCTCGGCAAAATCGGTGCGGCGGCGACCAAGATCGGTGGCCTTGCCGAATTTGGCCTGCACATCGCGCAATTCGGTGCTGATGCGTTTCCACTGCAACCTGTCCGACTCCAGCAGGTCTTCCAATGCGGCGCGTTCTTTCAACAACTCGTCGCGTTCGCGCTTCAGTTCCAACTCTTCCAGACGCCGCAAGCTGCGCAAGCGCATGTTCAGGATCGCCTCGGCCTGAACTTCCGACAACTCGCCCTCACCAGCTTCAGGCGGGACATAATCAGCCTCGGAGGTCGCACGGGTGAAATCCCGGCCCCAATTCTCGCGCATCAAAGCGGCACGCGGCGCTTCATCATAGCGGATAATGTCGATCACGCGGTCGAGGTTCAGAAACGCGATGATAAAGCCTTCGAGCACTTCAAGCCGGTGGTCGATCTTGTCCAGCCGGTGCTGGCTGCGCCGGGTCAGAACCTCGCGCCTGTGGTCCAGAAAAGCGCGCAGAACTTCGCGCAACCCGCATACGCGCGGGGTCACGCCATCAATCAGGACATTCATGTTCAGGCTGAAACGTGTTTCAAGATCGGAATTCCGGAACAACATGCCCATCAACATTTCAGGATCAACGCTGCGGCTTTTGGGTTCAAGCACGATGCGCACGTCATCCGCCGATTCGTCGCGGATATCACCCAGAAGCGGCACCTTGCGGGTCTGGATCACCTCGGCCAGTTTCTCGATCAGGCGGGATTTGGGCACCTGAAACGGTATTTCGGTCACGATAACCTGCCATTGACCGCGCCCCAGATCCTCGACCTGCCAGCGTGCGCGCAGCCGGAATGATCCTCGTCCGGTTTTGTAGGCATTCAGGATCGACTCGCGCGGTTCCACCACAACGCCGCCCGTAGGGAAATCCGGGCCGGGGATCAGCTTGACCAGATCTTCATCTGGCAATTCAGGGGTGGCGATCAGGGCAAGGCAGCCCTCAATCAATTCATCCAGATTATGGGGCGGAATATTGGTGGCCATGCCAACCGCAATGCCGCTGGCCCCATTGGCGAGAAGGTTGGGAAAGGCGGCGGGCAAAACAACGGGTTCTTCCAGCGTGCCGTCGTAATTGGGCCGGAAATCGACCGCGTTCTCGGACAGCCCTTCCAGCAGCGCCTCGGCGGCGGCGGTCATGCGGGCCTCGGTATAGCGCGCGGCGGCGGGGTTATCGCCGTCGATATTGCCAAAATTGCCCTGCCCGTCGACCAGCGGGTAGCGCACGTTGAAATCCTGCGCCAGACGCGCCATCGCATCGTAGATCGCGGCATCGCCATGCGGATGGTAATTGCCCATCACATCGCCGGTAATCTTGGCCGATTTGCGAAAGCCCCCGTTCGACGCAAGTTTCAATTCGCGCATCGCGAACAGAATGCGCCGGTGCACGGGTTTCAACCCGTCACGCGCATCCGGCAGCGCGCGGTGCATGATGGTCGAGAGTGCATATTGCAGATAGCGCGATCCCAGCGCGCGGCGCAGGGGTTCGGCCACTGGGGCGGTCAAATCGGGAAGCGCGTCATCATCTTGTGCCATACCCTGCAATAGCCCCAAGAAGCGCCCCGCGTCCAGCCCTCTCAACACGGCAAATTTACGCTGCCCAAAAACTTGGCGCTTGAAGGTGCCAGGCTCTCACGCCTAGGCTGACGCGTATCATCCTCAATTCGGAAGGTCTGCCCATGCGTGTCGTCTCTGTCGCCATACTTCTGGGGGCTGTCGCCCTGCCTACGCTTGCAGATCAGCCCCCCGAGATCAGGGCCGTCACCCTGTCGCGTGCGGGTGTCGCCATGATCGAAGCGCAGGGCGCGCTTGGTCCAGAGCCGCTGACCCTGACGATCCGTCGCGCAGATATTGACGATTTCCTGAAATCGCTGCGCCTGTCAGACCCTGCGGGTGCGGTTCCGATGCTGTCGATGACCGGACCGGGCGGGGTTGACGATGTGTTCGCCGCCCTGCCCTTTGACCCCGAGGCACTTGGCGATTTGCGCGGCTTGATGGATGCGATGATCGGCGCACCTGTCACCGCAGAGCGGCGCGGGACCCGTGTTTCGGGCGAAGTGATGGGCACACGCGACCTGCCCTGTGCGCAAGAAACCCAGCGCGGCTGCATTGCTCTGGCTGTGCTGGGCGACACCGGCACAATCAGGCAAGTCCCGCTTGATGATGCAACGGAATTGCAATTCGCTGACGCAAGCGACCGCGACGCCATCGCGCGCGGTCTGGCCGCGTTGCGGCAGGCGGGCCGCGCGCTGATGCTGGATGTGACACTGACCAGCACCGAAACCGATCCGCGAGAGATCGGCCTTGGATGGCTGCAACCCGCGCCTGTCTGGAAAACCGCGTGGCGCGCCGAGGATGGCGCTGACGGGCTGGTCCTGACCGGCTGGGCGGTTGTTGAGAACACAACCGGACAGGATTGGGACGAGGTTGAACTGACGCTTGCCACAGGTGCCGTCCAAGCCTTGCAGGCACAGCTTTACGACCGGCTGGACGCCGCGCGCAAACTGGCAGCGCCGATGATGGAAACCGCTCTTATGTCAAGCGCGCCGATGTCACGCGATATGGCGTTCGAGTCCGCGATGGATATTGCCCCTGTCAGCATGGATGATGGCGACAGCTTCTCGCGCTACACGCTTTCCACCCCTGTTACCTTGCGGGCAGGCGATGTGATCTCACTACCATTCTTGCGCGAAACGCTACAGGATGCGCGCCTGACGCTGTATCGTGGCGGGTCGGGGGCCGCGCACCCATCCATGACAATCGCGTTTGAGAACCCCCTGCCCTTGCGCCTGCCCGCCGGTGTTGTGACCCTGTATGAAGACGGGCGCGGCCATGCCGGCGATGCCACACTTCCCGAACTTGCGCCGGGCGCACAGGCCGAAATCGAGTTTGCCCGCGACACGGCGGTACAGGTAGATGAGTCGCTGTCAGAAACGCGCAATCTGCAATCTGCCAGAATGGTCGATGGGGTGCTTGTGGCCGAAGAGCGGCTGGAGCGGCGCACAAGCTACCGGATCGAGGGCGCGCCAGATGCTCAGCGGGTGCTGACAATAAGCCATCCGATGCGCCAGGGCTGGGACATCCGGAATGCGGGGGGCGAGAGCGGCTTTGACGATACAAGGTTTCGCGTAGACGTCCCCGCAGGCGAGATTGTAACGCAAGAGGTGGTCGAGCAGCGCGTGACCAGCACCCGCATCGCCCTGCTGGATCTGGATCAGGAGGCGCTTGGCTTATGGTCCTCTCGTGTACCTGACGCAGAATTGCGCGCAATGCTGGACCAGTTTCGGGATTTGCGCGCCCAACAGACAGAGTTGCGCCGCGAGGCCGCGCGTCAACGCCAGATCGAGGCAGAGCTTATCGCAGATCAGGACCGCTTGGCCGGCTTGATCGTGCAATTGGGCGATGACAGCCCCGCCACACGCGATCGTCGCGCAAGGGTCGATTCGATAGACGCAGAGATCAATCAGGCGCGTGCTGCCCGAGACAATGCCGAAGCGCGCCAGATGGAGATCGAGCAGGAATTGCGCGATTTGCTACGCCAGCCATGACAAGACGACATGGAAAGCTGCGCGTGCTGCGCGCAGCTTTCCATCTCTGATCTGGTTTAGCTTGCGTTGTCGCTGCGCGCCTCAAGTGCGGCAAGCCGGGCTTTCAGCGCTTCATTTTCTTCGCGCGCCTTTTGCGTCATTGCACGCACCGCGTCGAATTCTTCGCGCGTGACAAAATCGCGGTCGGCAAGCCAACGATCCATCAGGCTTTTCATGGCCGTCTCTGCCTCTGTGCGCGCGCCTTGGGCAACGCCCATTGCGTTGGTCATCAGTTGCGAGACATCATCTAGTAAACGGTTACGGGTCTGCATCGGGCACCTCGGTATTGTGTTTCACTTCACATATGTGACCTTGGCGCGGGAAACTCAAGGTTGACTTCCACCGCCAGCCCGCGCCAGACAGTCGCAACCACATCCAGCCGCAGGCGCACATGACCCCTTTTGCCATTGTTTTCCCCGATCTGAGCCCTGAAATCTTTTCGATCTCGATCGGCAATTTCAACTTCGCGCTGCGCTGGTATGCGCTGGCCTATATCACCGGTTTTCTTGCCGGTTGGTGGATCATTCAACGCCTGATGCAGCGCCCGAACCTGTGGCCCGCAAACACTGCCCCGATGGAGGCTGCCAAAGTTGAGGGGCTGCTGACATATGTCATCATTGGTGTGATTCTTGGCGGACGGTTGGGCTTCGTGCTGTTCTACCAACCGGGATATTATCTGGCCAATCCGGGCGAAATTCTGCGCGTCTGGGAAGGGGGCATGTCCTTTCATGGCGGATTTGCCGGGGTTATCATTGCCGGGCTGATCTTTTGCCAGCGCAATGCCGTGCCCCCCTTGCAGATTGCCGATGCAATGGCGCTTGTCGCACCCATCGGGATCGGCCTTGGGCGGGTGTCGAATTTCGTGAATGCAGAACTGTGGGGGCGGCCCACGCTACAGCCTTGGGGGGTCATCTTTCCCGGCTCTCAGGCGCAGACCTGCCCTTGGGACTGGCCCGTAGACTATTGCGCGCGCCATCCGACACAACTGTATGAGGCTGCACTTGAGGGGCTAGTGCTATTTGCTGTGCTGGCCTTTCTTGTCTGGCGGCGCGGCTGGCTGAAGCGGCCCGGTCTGGTCACCGGGGTCTTTGTTGCAGGCTATGGGCTGGCGCGCTTCACGGTCGAGATTTGGCGGCAGGCCGATGCGCAATTCATCACCCCTGACAATCCGCTGGGCCATGTCATCAGCCTTGGGCCGATAGGCTTGTCCATGGGCCAGTTGCTGTCCGTGCCTATGATCGCCATCGGCATTGGCTTGTTGCTGTGGCGCAGGCGCGCATGACGGCGCTGAAAGACATCCTCTTGCGCCAGATCAGGGCGCAAGGGCCAATATCCATTGCCGAATACATGACGCAATGCCTGCTGCACCCAAGACATGGCTACTACACCACACGCGACCCGCTTGGGGTTCAGGGCGATTTCACCACCGCGCCAGAGATCAGCCAGATGTTTGGCGAGATGCTGGGCTTGCTTGTCGCGCAGGTCTGGCTGGATCAGGGGCGGCCCGCGCCGTTCACGCTGGCAGAACTCGGGCCGGGGCGCGGAACGCTGATGTCCGATATCTTGCGCGCAACATTGCAGGTTGACGGCTTTCACCAAGCCTTGCGCCTGCATCTGGTCGAGGCAAGCCCCGTCCTGCGTGACATACAGACCACCCGATTGCGCGACCATGACCCCCAATTCCATGACACTGCAGACACGCTGCCAGACCAGCCCCTGTTCGTGATCGCAAACGAGTTCTTTGACGCGCTGCCGATCCGGCAATTTTTGCGCACCGACACAGGTTGGGCCGAACGGATGGTGGGCAGTGACGGCGATGCACTGTGCTTGGGGCTGTCGCCTGAGACACATCTTCAACAACTGGCCCACCGGCTGGAGGACACGCAAACAGGCCAGATGGTCGAGCTTTGCCCCGCAATTGCGCCCATCCTCGCGGCGCTGCGCGCGCGCATACTGGCCTATGGTGGTCTGGCGCTGATTATCGACTATGGCGACTGGCGCAGCCGGGGCGATACGCTGCAAGCACTGCGCGAGCAGCGCTATGATGACCCCCTCGCCAATCCCGGCGCGGCGGATCTAAGCGCGCATGTCGATTTCGAGGCGTTGGCGCTTGCAGCTGCCCCGCTTGCAGCGACACCCATGACCGCGCAAGGCGTGTTTCTGGAGCGCCTTGGGATCACAGCGCGCGCCAAAACATTGGCGAACCGCCTGACCGGGAATGCCCTGCGAGAGCATGTTGCAGCACATCGACGCTTGACGCACCCGCAAGAAATGGGTCACCTGTTCAAGAGTCTGGCACTTTATCCACCAACAGCGCCTGCACCACCCGGGTTTGACGCATGACACTCGAGATCTTGACCGCAGACAGCCTGACCCCATACCGACACGGGTTTTTCACCCGGCGCGGCGGGGCATCATCCGGGATCTTCTCTGGGCTGAATTGTGGACCCGGATCAACGGACCAAAGCGATAGCGTCCGACTGAACCGCGCACGTGTTGCAGAGGCGATGGGCATCCCGACCGAGGCGCTGGTCACCGTTCACCAGACACATTCAGCGAATGTCGTGACCCTTGACGGTGCGTTGCCTCAAGACCAGCCGAAACCCGAAGCCGATGCAATGGTAACCGCAACACCCGGACTGGGGCTTGGGATCCTGACCGCTGACTGCCAGCCTGTTTTGTTCGTTGACCCTGTCGGCCGCGTTATCGCGGCAGCCCATGCGGGCTGGCGTGGTGCCTTGTCTGGCATATTGGAAAACACCATCGATGCCATGATCGCGCTAGGGGCTGACAGATCAAGAATCCATGCCGTGATTGGTCCTTGCATCAGCCAGACAGCCTATGAGGTGGGCGAGGATTTTCTTGAAAGATTCCTTGCAGAAGACACTGATTTCATGCGGTTTTTTGCCAATGGCGTTGGCGGCAAATACCAGTTTGATCTGGTCGGATTCGGCCTGACGCGCTTGCGTGATGCCGGTGTGTCACATGCAAGCTGGATCGGCCACTGCACTTACGGCGACCCTGCCAGATTCTATTCATACAGACGATCAGTGCATGAATCTCAGGCCGATTACGGGCGCCTGATCTCTGTCATCCGACTCTGATCTTCGCTTTCGACAGCCCTGCAAACTCCGCTATCTGGCCCAATTCTGGCCTGATTTTCAGACGAGTATGATCCCAAGAACAGCACGATGCGAAGTTCATTGGGAAGGACAAACTCTGATGTCACATACGTCAAAACACCGCTGGATCAAAACGCTCCTGACTGAGGGCGCGAACCGGATCCCAATGCTGCCATGGGAACGCGGCGCGAAACGCGCACGCAGGATGGCAGCCAACCAAACCGAGAAAGCAAGCGCGTTAGCCTAAGAAGGCCGGCCAAGACATTAAATATATTGGCTATTTTTAAGTATGAATTTTGAATTGTTAATTTAAATGGTAACGGGCGCTCGTCACGAGCGCCCATTTTTGAGTGTCCGTAGCCTCTTACGCTGCCTTCTGGGGATCAGAAGGTGTCGCCTCGACCAGTTTTTCATCGGATCGAACTATCTCGATCTGGCGCGGTTTCAGCGCTTCGGGCAATTCGCGCAGCAACTCCACATGCAGCATTCCATCGCGATGCACCGCCCCGCGAACACGAACATGATCGGCAAGATGGAAACGACGCTCAAAGGCGCGTGTCGCAATACCGCGATGCAGGTATTCGCGATCACCCTGTTCTTCGGCAGAACGGCCCGAAACGACCAGTGCGTTATCCTTCACTTCCACAATCAGGTCATCAGCAGAGAAGCCAGCCACCGCAATCGAGATGCGATAGGCATTCTCGTCTGTTTTCTCAATGTTATAAGGGGGGTAGCTGGGCGCTTGCAGGTCAGTCGCAAGGGCGCGGTCCAGCATGTCGGCCATACGGTCAAAGCCGATGGTTGCGCGGTAAAGCGGGGTAGGATCGAATCGACGCATAAGCATCCTCCATTCTGAAGCGATACAGGTTATGCACCCTCCGGTCTGGACGAGTGCAGTTTTATGTCAGAGAACCCAAGCCTTGGCACCCAATGACCCAAGAGATTTGGGAAGTGTCCAGCTTGATTTCAAGAGTTTTCGGCGGGTGTGAATTTTAATTGAAGATCGAACTTCAATTGTTTGTTTTTATTATATTTATGGCCGCATAAACCGCGCGCCACCACCGCTGCTCATTACGCGCGGCTCTTGGCTATCGGCGGTTGGGGGTTGAATGAAACGCCAGTCGCGGGCTGCCAAAGCAGTGCGAAGGGTGTCAAGACGTGCGCCCAGCGAAACCCCCAGAGACACATCTGCAAGCTGGCCTGCCACATGTGCACTGCCTTTCGCAGATACGACCGAAACGATATGCGGCCGACCATGTGACATGGCAAAAACAGGCGCGCCGGATGACCCGAAATCCACCGAGCATGACATCAACAGCACGCCGCTGCCATCGCGATCCAGAACACTGCAACGTTCTTGCAAAGCCGGTGCCTGCAATCTTTCGCGCCCATAAGACACGACACCAACCTGATCGCCCTGCCGTGGTTCTGAAAACACCTCGAAAGGAATAACGCCGAGGTTCCGTATCGGGTGCAGCAGTTCCAACAACGCCAGATCATGCGAGACATTATTCATACTCGCCCCACCCAAGGGGGCGTATTGCGGGTGCACGACCGAGCGGTAAACCCGCCCTTCTGCCGCTGCACTGCCATTGCGGAAACCAGCCCGGAACAAGATCTGATCATCCGCCAACCGCGCGCCGCTGTCACGATCAAACAGGCAATGCGCTGCTGTCAGGACAAGGCTTTCCGAGATCAGAGCGCCGGTGCAAAACCCGTTGCTTCCGATATCAATGCGCCCCACTGCTTCCCAGCCTTGCGCCTGAAAGTTTGATTCGAGCATCTGCAACGGCTTGTCTTGCGCAACGCCGGGCACTGCACACAGAACCGCAGCACCAATTGCCCAGATTGCCCGCCAGATCATGCCACTCTCCGAAAAGTCTACGGTGTCAGTAGCGTTTGACTATGGCAGCAAGATGGCGTGTCGGGCAAGCGTGCATTCAGCGCAAGACAGGAACCTGAAGTTTTCCATCCTCGCTCAAGCCGCGCGGCATTGGCCCACCCGTTGCCCAATCCAGCAATTCGACTGTATGGACCACCGGCAATTTCGTGCCACTGCCGATCTGCATCATGCACCCGATATTGCCCGCAGCAATCACGTCAGGCGATTTCGCTTCCAGCGTCTGGACCTTGCGCGCCTTGAGTTGCCCGGAGATTTCAGGCTGCATCAGGTTATATGTCCCGGCAGAACCGCAGCACAAGTGGCTGTCTTTCGGCTCGACCACCTCGAATCCGGCGCGGCGCAACAGATCCTTCGGATAGGTCTTGATCTGCTGCCCATGCTGAAGCGAGCAGGCCGCATGATAGGCCACTGTAAGCCCCTGCTTGTCCCCCTGCGGCAGTCCGAGCTTTATCAAAACCTCCGAAATATCCATTGCTACTGCCGCAATGGCCTCTGCCTCCTTCGCCAACGGTTCATTGCGGAACATATGGCCGTAATCCTTGACCGTGGTCCCGCAACCGCTGGTGTTGATGACAATGGCATCAAGGCCCGCGCCCTGCATTTCCCGGTGCCATGCGCGAATATTCTTCGCAGCGGTGGCATGGCTCTCCTCGGTCTTGCCCATGTGATGGGTCAGCGCCCCGCAACAGCCCTGCCCTTCGGCAATCACCACCTCGGCGCCAAGACGGCGCAGCAGCCGGATCGTGGCGTCATTGATGTCGGTGTTCAGCGCCCGCTGCGCGCAGCCTGTCATCAACGCCACACGCATCCGCTTTTCGCCCTCGGGCGCGAATACCTGCGGATCGTCATTTCGGCTGACAGGCGGAATGCGTTTCGGGGCCATGTCCAGCATGGCACGCAGCCGCGCATCGGGCATCAGTTTCGCAAAGGGCCGCCCGATTTTCGCACCCAGCAGCGCCAGCCGGAACCGCGTCGGATAGGGCAATATCCGCGCCAGCACCCAGCGAAGGGCCCGGTCGGACAAGGGCCGCTTGTAGGTCTGCTCGATATATTCGCGCGCATGATCGACCAGATGCATGTAATGCACACCCGAAGGACAGGTGGTCATACATGCAAGGCAAGACAGGCAGCGGTCAATATGCTTGACCGTCTTTTCATCCGCTGGCCGCCCTTTCTCCAGCATATCCTT
>SLAT01000131.1 GCA_007126715.1 Roseinatronobacter sp. | reverse complement strand
TTCGGCGCGGGCTGGGTCACAGATGCTGTCAAACAACTGAAGCTGGAGGGCGAGGTCAAGACCGCCGATTATGGCCAGATCGTCGATATGGCCAGCATCGATTATGACACGGATGTTGTATTCACATGGAACGGCACCACCTCGGGCGTGCGCATGCCGCATGGTGACATGATCCCGGCAGACCGCGCAGGCCTGACCATTTGCGATGCCACATCGGCGGCATTCGCGATGGACCTGCCTTGGGACAAGCTGGATGTGGTGACCTTCTCGTGGCAAAAAGTCATGGGCGGAGAGGCCGCACATGGCATGCTGATCCTGTCACCCCGCGCGGTTGAGCGGCTGGAAAGCTACACCCCGCCCTGGCCCATGCCCAAGATTTTCCGCATGACCAAAGGCGGCAAGCTGATCGAGGGTATCTTCAAGGGCGAGACGATCAACACCCCCTCCATGCTGGCGGTGGAAGATTATCTTGTTGCGCTGGATTGGGCGCGCGACATCGGTGGCCTACCCGCCCTGATCGCACGCTGCGATGCAAATGCAGATGTGATCGCGCAGTTCTGCGCCTCACATGACTGGATCGCCAATCTGGCCCAAGACCCTGCCACCGCATCCACAACATCGGTTTGTCTGAAGTTCACCGATCCGTCGATTGTAGATGGCGCTGCTTTCGCCAAGGCTGTTGCGAAACGCCTTGAGAACGAAGGTGTGGCGCTGGACATTGGCGCGTATCGCGATGCGCCTGCGGGCCTTCGCATCTGGTGCGGGGCCACGGTCGAAACCGCGGATATCGCAGCGCTGATGCCCTGGCTGGACTGGGCCTATCACGCGGAACGCGCCGCATTGGCTGACGCTGCCTGAACATAGCACAGCGGCGGGCCTGCCCCGCCCCTATTCCCCCTATCCCTTCATTCAAGGAGCCACATCAATGGCACCCAAAGTTCTCGTATCCGACAAACTCTCTGAAACCGCAGTCCAGATTTTCCGCGATCGCGGGATCGAGGTGGATTACCTGCCCGATCTTGGAAAAGACAAGGAAAAGCTGCTGGATGTTATCAACCAGTATGACGGACTTGCCATCCGTTCGGCCACCAAGGTGACCGAAAAGATCCTTGAAGCAGCCACCAATCTGAAAGTCGTGGGCCGTGCAGGCATTGGCGTGGACAATGTCGATATTCCCGCCGCCTCGAAAAAGGGGGTGATCGTGATGAACACGCCTTTCGGCAACTCGGTCACGACTGCGGAACATGCCATCTCGTTGATGATGGCCGTGGCACGTCAGATCCCCGAAGCCAACGCCTCGACCCATGCCGGAAAATGGGAAAAGTCGCGCTTCATGGGGGTTGAGCTGACCGCCAAGACGCTGGGTGTGATCGGTGCAGGCAATATCGGCGGTATCGTCTGCGACCGCGCGCTGGGGCTGAAGATGAAGGTTGTCGCCTATGACCCGTTCTTAAGCGAAGAGCGTGCGACCAAACTGGGTGTCACCAAGGTGGATCTGGACACACTTCTGGCGCGGGCGGATTTCATCACACTGCATGTGCCCCTGACCGACAAGACACGCAACATCCTGTCTGCCGAGAATCTCGCCAAGACGAAAAAGGGTGTGCGCATCGTCAACTGTGCGCGCGGCGGGTTGATCGACGAGGACGCGCTGGCCGCGGCGCTGAAATCAGGCCATGTCGCAGGTGCAGCACTGGATGTGTTTGCAGTGGAACCCGCCACCGAAAGCCCGCTTTTCGGCATGCCGAATGTGGTTGTCACCCCGCATCTGGGCGCATCGACCACCGAGGCGCAGGAAAATGTCGCCTTGCAAGTCGCCGAGCAGATGTCTGATTACCTGCTGTCCGGGGCGGTGCAGAACGCGCTTAACATGCCATCTGTCACCGCCGAAGAAGCGCGGATCATGGGGCCGTGGCTGAAACTGGCCGCGCATCTTGGCGCATTTGCAGGCCAGATGACAGATGAGCCGATCAAGGCCATCAACATCCTCTACGATGGCAAGGTTACGGAAATGAACCTTGACGCGCTGGGATGCGGGGTGATTGCGGGCATCATGAAAGCCACCAACCCGGATGTGAACATGGTGTCTGCACCCGTTGTCGCCAAAGAGCGCGGCGTCCAGATTTCGACCACCACACAGGCGAAATCGGGCGTTTTTGACGCCTATATCAAGCTGACCGTGGTGACCGACACGCGCGAGCGTTCGATTGCGGGGACTGTCTTCTCGGATGGCAAGCCGCGCTTCATCCAGATCAAGGGCATCACCATCGACGCCGAGGTGGGCCAGCACATGCTGTATACCACAAATGAGGACACACCCGGCATCATCGGCACCTTGGGTCAGACGATGGGCGAAAACAGCGTCAACATCGCCAATTTTACCTTGGGGCGGTCCGAGGCGGGCAAGGATGCGATTGCGCTTCTGTATCTTGATGCGCCTGCACCAGACCCTGTGCTGGAGAAGCTGCGCGCAACCGGAATGTTCCAGCAAGTGCGCCCGCTTGTGTTTGATGTGGCCTAAGACAGGTGACGCGCCCCGGGGTTGACCCGGGGCGCGCAGGCTGATTGTGTCGCCCCGAAACAGGGCAGAGGATTCCATGCGCAGCTATGCAATTGGCGATATTCACGGGCAGCTTACCTTGTTGCAGCAGGCCCATAGCTGGATCGAGGCCGACCAGAAACGCTGTGGCGACCCGGATGCGCCTATCGTGCATCTGGGCGATCTGGTGGACAGGGGGCCAGACAGTGCAGGTGTCATCACATATCTGCGCAAAGGTCAGCAGGGCGGCGCGCCCTGGGTCGTGCTGAAAGGCAATCATGACCGGCTGTTCGAGAAATTTCTGACCGATCCGGGCTGGCACGATCCGCATATCCGTGAAGGGGTCACCTATCTGCACCCTGCAATTGGCGGGGCTGAAACGCTGATGTCATATGGGCTGTTTCGGCCAAGCTCGTTCCATATCAAGCGCGCGAGACAACAGGTGCTGGATGCCATCGCGCCAGAAGATGTTGCGTTTTTGCAAAATCTGCCGCTCTACCATAGTCATGCCGAAGTGTTGCATGTCCATGCCGGAATCCGGCCCGGCGTACCACTATCACAGCAAGACGAGCAGGATCTGGTCTGGATTCGCGACCCGTTCCTGATGGACACGCGCGATCACGGGCAGCTTGTTGTGCACGGACATACTGCCATTCATGCACCAACCCATTACCGCAACCGTGTCAACATCGACAGCAGGGCCGGATATGGCGGCCCGCTGACGGCCATTGTCATCGAACACCGGCAGGTCTGGGTGCTGACCGAGTCAGGCCGCGTGCCGCTTGCCCCGCGTTAGCCCCAAGGGTTCTGGGTGCGTTCGGGCATGGCTGTGCGAATGCCGCTTTCCTGCGCCAGCCTTGTCAATGCAGCAATCCGGTTTTCAGTATTCGGATGCGTTGAAAACAGCTTGTCGCGCTTGTGCACATGCAGCGGGTTGATGATGAACATATGCGCGGTTTGCGGGTTCTCTTCAGCCTTGTCGTAATCGATCCGAGAGGCAAAGCCCTGTATCTTCTCCAGCGCCGAGGCCAGCCAAAGCGGATTGCCGCAAATCTCGGCGCCGACACGATCCGCCTCATATTCGCGCGAGCGTGAAATCGCCATCTGCACAACTGCTGCGGCCAGTGGCGCAAGAATCATGACGGCAATCGCGGCAATCGCCCCGCCTGCCCCCTGATTGCGGCCCCCGCGAAAGAACAGCGCAAAATTCGCCAGCATCGAGATTGCACCAGCGAATGTCGCCGTGACGGTCATGATCAGCGTGTCATAATTGCGGATATGTGCCAGTTCATGCGCCATCACGGCTGCCACCTCTTCGCGCGACATGCGCTGCAACAGGCCAGTCGTCGCGGCCACAGCGGCGTTTTCAGGGTTGCGGCCTGTGGCAAAAGCGTTGGGCTGGTCCTGATCGATCACATAAACGCGCGGATGCGGCATGCCTGCATCATCGGCCAGTTGGTGCACCATGCGCTGTAAGTCCGGGTGAACCTGACTGTTGCATTCCTGCGCATTATGCATCCGCAGCACGGCCTTGTCAGAGTTCCAGTAAGCATAGGCATTCATGCCCGCCGCAACGGCAAAGGCAACCAGCAGCCCTGCGCCCCCACCCAGCAAATAGCCAACCCCCATGAACAAGGCGGTCATTGCGGCCATCAGCATGGCTGTCTTCATATACCCCATAAACGCTCTCCATCCGGTAATATCGCGCGGTTTCGTGGCAGATATGGGCGGCCCGAACGGCTATTGCAAGCAGTTGCAGACGACCGACCCCGCGCAACGCATCGCGGCTGGCGTTTCAGAAATTTTCCATTGCACGAAAATCAATCTGCTCTAGCAGCGGGATCATGATCTCTGCATCCACGCCCTCGGCCTGAACCAGAATCCGATTGGCGACGATGGCTTTCAGGCTTTGATCCTCGCGCAGAAATCGGACGCGGTTGATGCGTTCGACCTGCCCGCCCATCTGGGCGATCATCGCGGAATTGCCCAGCATCATACCAAGCTGTGCAACCATCGGATTATCGGCCATAAGGCTAAGCTCAAACCGGCCCGCATCGCCTGAATAGACGGCCTTGGCCATGGTGCCGCCACCCATGAAGCCCAGCATCTGGCCGCCTTCGGTGTCAATCTCGCGCGTCCAGCCATCCGGCGCGGGGGGAAGGAAGTTCGCAAGACCCTGCGCCTTCATTTCGCCAAGCAGGCGCTGCGCCTGCGCCAGCTCATCCTCTGCAAACTGGAAATCGCCGTCCTGATAGGCTTCGATCGCGGTTTCCAGCGCTTCGATGAAGGGGTCAGCCTTGGCGGGCAAGGCCAGCACAACAGCACACAGGGCTGCGGAAAATATCCTGGTCATGGTTGTCTCTCCGGCAATGATGCCGATAGCCTGCCGCAGAGCAGTCTTTCATACAAGAGAATTCAGGCAGCAATCAGCCCCGCCCGTTGAAAGGCCGCGCGCAGATTGGTCTTGGGGCGCGCGCCAAGATGGCTGATTACCTCGGAGGCAGCGATAACACCCATCCGCCCTGCCGTTTCCAGATCGCGCCCCGTGGCAAGCCCATACAGGAACCCGGCGGCGAACTGGTCACCTGCCCCTGTGGCATCGACCGGCACTGTGCGTGTGACCGGAATTTCCAGTTTGCGGCCCTGCGCGAATATCCAGACCGGGTCGCCGGAACGGGTGCAGACCACCATCGCACAGTCCCGAACCGCTTGCGCCAGCGCATCATCAAGATCATTCGCCTGATAGAGCGACATCCATTCCTGTTCATTGCCGATCACATAGTCCATGTGATTTGCGACCAGATCACGGAAATCTGCGCGGTGACGGTCTACACAGAAGGGATCAGACAGCGCGATACCCGCCTTGCCCTTTGCCCCGCGACAGGCGCGCGCCGCTTTCAGGAACGCGTCCTTGCCCTTGTCCTTGTCGAACAGATACCCTTCGAGAAAGACAATCTCGCTATCGGCCATCACCGCCTCGTCCACATCATCAGGGCCAAGCTCGGCAGACATACCCAGATAAGTGTTCATCGACCGCTCGCCGTCGGGGGTGACGAAGATCATGCTGCGCGAGGTTGGCAACTCCCCGCCCTGCACCGGCGGATTGACAAAATCCGCGCTCGTATCGGCGGCATAAAACTGGCCCAGCGCATCATCATTAACGCGCCCCACAAAGGCGGCCTTCAACCCAAGCAGACCCGCACCGGCAAGTGTATTCGCAACAGACCCGCCAGAGGCCTGTGCACGTTCGTGCATCGCATCATATAGCGCCTCGGCGCGCGGGCGCTCGACCAGTTGCATGATCCCCTTGTGAATATCCATCCGATCCAGAAACCGGTCATCCACTGTTGTGATTACGTCAACAATCGCATTGCCGATTCCCGCGATATCATAAGTTTTCATAGGGTTTTGTCCTCAAATTGGCATAAATCGCGGATCAGGCAGGCACTACATACAGGCTTGCGGGCCTTGCAGGTATAGCGGCCATGCAGGATCAGCCAGTGATGGGCGTGAAGCTGGTATTCGGCGGGAATGTGGTCTTCGATCGCGCGTTCGACCACATCGACATCGCGGCCCGGACAAATGCCCGTGCGGTTGCCGACACGAAAGATATGCGTATCGACAGCCTGCGCGGGCATACGCCACCACATGTTCAGAACGACATTGGCGGTCTTGCGCCCCACACCCGGCAGTGATTGCAGCGCGGCCCGGCTGGACGGCACCTCGCCGCCATATTGTTCCTCAAGAATCCGGCTAAGTTTGATGACATTCTTGGCCTTGTTGCGAAACAGGCCGATCGTCTTGATGTGTTCGATCAGCCCCTCTTCCCCCAAGGCCAGCATCTTTTCGGGGGTGTCGGCAATCTGGAACAGCGCACGCGTGGCCTTGTTCACGCCGACATCTGTGGCCTGTGCCGACAGGGCCACAGCGACAACCAGCGTATAGACATTCACATGCTCCAGCTCGCCCTTCGGCTCTGGGTCTGCCGCGTGAAAGCGGCGAAAAATCTCGCGGATCGTGGAATAATCAAGTTGTCTGGCCATCAGCTTTCTATGCAATGGAGAAACGGCAAGGGCAAGGGGCCGTGCCACCTGAACCAAGATACCCGATGATCACTTGGAGGATTGTGGACGGTGGGGCTGGGTGCCAAGCCACGCAGCGTCGGGCCGCGGTGCGGCGATCTTCACCTAAATCTATAGCGCTTTATGCTGGCCACATCCGCGCAAGATCAAAGCTATGCACTGGTGGCAATCCAATCGCCGTGCCGTGGGTGCGGCGCGGCGGCGCTTTGCGCCTTGATTCCGCGCAGCTGCGAGCACCTGAGCGGCAGATTTGTCGCACACAGCAGCCCTTCAAAGCGTCGACGAGCCGCCGCACGCAGTCGCAGAAATGAAAAGCAATTTGCCGAATAACGAAAATTAGCCCTGCGACATTTCGCGCAGATCCAGTGCAGAAGAATCCCGCAACACGGCGCGCGCCGTATCCGTGAAAAACTCTCCATCCCCCAGATGCGCGTCGCCTTGATGAATGACCAGTGGCGGCAACAGCACAAAGGGCGCGCGCCCCCCCTTGCGCGCCTGCAAGATGATGCGCCGCGCAGGGCGTTGCGCCCGCGCAGCCAAGGGCAGCACATGACACGATGCCCGGCCCGCAAGACCTGCCAATAACTCGGGCAACCGTTCAGTCAGATGAATCATCGTCACATGGCCGCCATCGCGTGTACGCCGCAGCGCCGTGTCGACCCAGCTTGCAAGCGGCGTATCCTCGCGCAGCGCGCGGTCGCGGCCCATGTCTCGCGCGGCAGGGCCTTGGGGTGCGTAATATGGCGGATTGGCGATAACGTGATCAAACCGGTGCGCCCGCAGATTGGCGGGCAACGCTTCCAGATCGGCTTCGACCACCGCCAATGCCACGCCATTCTCGGCCGCGTTGCGCCGCGCGAGGGCGGCATATTGCGCCTGCACCTCTAGCCCGGTGCAGTCCAGCCCCGGCACACGCGCCACCAGACACAATGACGCCACGCCCACACCGCATCCCAGTTCCAGCACGCTCTGCCCGGCCTTAGCAGGGACACAGGCGGCCAGAAATACCGGATCAGTCGCCGCGCGGTATCCCTCTTGCGGCTGCCATGCGATCACCCTGCCATCAAGGAAAGCATCCCGCGTAAGCCCGGGCTCAGTCATGCAGCGGAATTCCATTGTCGCGCAGAATCGATACCGCCATGAAATGATCCTCGCGCCGGACCAACAGGCGCCGCGGCATCATGCCCAAGGTTGATTCAAGCGTGTGCATATGGACGTCTATATCAAACACCTCTATACCCTCCCCCTGAAGTATGGCGGTGGCGAAAGGTATGATCGTCGGGTCTGTGGTGCGAAGTAGTTCTTTCATGCCTTCACCCTATGTCTTCACGGAACGGTTTGTCGAGACGGGACGCAATGCAATATGGACACGCAGCTTTTGACCCAAGCACCGCATGAACGCCTAGCTGCGTATCTGGGCAATGATCTGGAACAGGTCAATGCCCTCATCCGAGCGCGCATGGCATCTGAACACGCGCGGCGCATCCCGGAAGTTACCGCCCATCTGATCGAGGCAGGCGGCAAGCGTATCCGGCCCATGCTGGTGCTTGCGGCAACGCATCTGTGCAACTACGAGGGCGCGCGGCATCACCACCTGGCCGCCACGGTCGAGTTCATTCACACGGCAACCTTGCTGCATGATGATGTGGTTGATGAAAGCCACCAGCGGCGCGGGCGCGCGACCGCCAATCTTTTATGGGACAACAAATCTTCCGTTTTGGTGGGGGATTATCTGTTTGCACGCGCATTTCAGTTGATGGTGGAATGCGGCTCGCTTCGGGTGCTGGACATTTTGTCCAATGCATCGGCCACGATTGCCGAAGGTGAAGTGCTGCAACTCAGCACTGCGCAGAATATTGCCACAACCGAAGACCAGTATCTGCGCGTGATCCGCGGCAAGACAGCGGCACTGTTTTCTGCGGCAACCGAAGCGGGTGCCGTTCTGGCGGGCGCCCCCGAAGACCATGTTCAGGCGCTGTTTCAATATGGCGACGCGTTGGGAATCAGCTTCCAGATTGTAGATGATTACCTTGACTATGGCGGCGCGGGCGATGGGATCGGCAAGAACATAGGTGACGATTTCCGCGAGCGGAAAGTCACACTGCCCGTGATCCGCGCTATCGCGCAAGCCACGGACGAAGAACGCAATTTCTGGGAACGTGTGATCGGTAAAGGTGTGCAGAATGACGGCGACTACCAACAAGCCTGCGCGCTAATGGCACGGCATGGCACGTTAGAGAGCACGCGGAAAGAAGCGCTTGCATGGGCAGATCGTGCGAAAGACGCGATTGCGCAAATGCCGGAACATGACGTGCGCGACATGCTGTCTGATCTGGCCGATTACGTAGTCGCGCGGCTGTACTGAGCGGCTACCAGCCCGGTCGCGGCGACCCACCAGCCCGGATACGCGGCCTTCAGCGCTGCCTCGGCCTGCTGTGCCGCATCTTGTGACGCGAACAGCCCGAAACAGGTCGCACCAGACCCCGACATTCGCGACAATGCGCAGCCCCCTGTGCCTGAAAGCGCCTGCAAAACCTGCGTGATCTGCGGCGCAATCTGGCATGCAGGTGCTTGCAGATCATTGCGCTGCTCTGCAAGAAATTCAAATAGATCATCCGCCTGCCGCCACTGGGGCAAGGTCGCGGGCATGGGTGCATTGTCGCGCTGCGCCAAGGCACGAAAGACCTTTGGCGTTGGCACCTCGACGCGTGGATTGACCAATACGAGCCAGAATGACGGCAGGGTTGGCAATGGGGTAACCGCCTCTCCGATACCCTGCATCCTGCATGTTCGCGGGGTCAGGCAGACCGGCACATCCGCCCCAAGCCCCAGCACAGCACGCGTCGTCGGCATCGCCAGCCCCCTGAGGCGCGCCACAAGACGCAGGCAGGCGGCCGCATCGGACGACCCCCCGCCGATACCCGACGCCAAAGGCAAGCATTTCTCCAGTGTCAAAGCCAGGTCACTGGCACCGATCAATCGGGCCGCGCGCAGCACCAGATTATCAGCCCCCGCGCCAAGCCCCGCGCTTTCGGGGCCCGTGATCGACAAGGACAAACCCTGCAATTTGCGCGCACTCAGCGTGTCGCCAATCTCGGTAAAAACAACCAGTGAATCCAGCAGGTGATAGCCGTCGCTTCGCTGCCCGGTGACATGCAAGGTCAGGTTGATCTTGGCCGGGGCAAGTTCCGACGCGATCATTGCGAGATGTCAAACTCTTCTAGCGCAGGCTCTTTGCCGACTTCCAGCTTGCGGCGCACCAGATCGACATCAAGATCGGGATGCGGCGCAAAAGAAATGGCACGACGCCACTGGAATCGCGCCTCGCGCTTGCGCCCGACAGCCCAATACACATCGCCCAGATGGTCATTCAGGATCGGATCACGCGGCAGCAACTCTACCGCGCGCTCCATCACCGGCACCGCCTCTTCATAGCGGCCCAGCCTGTAATAAGCCCAACCAAGCGAGTCGGTGATGTATCCGCTATCGGGCTCTCCCTCGACGGCACGTTCGATCATGTCGAGGGCTTCATCCAGATTGCGCCGCTTTTCAATCAGGGAATAACCCAGATAATTCAGCACCTGCGGCTCATTGGGTACGAATTCCAGCACGCGGCGGAATTCCGGCTCTGCCAGGTCCCATTCGCCCATACGCTCGTATGAAATGGCGCGCGTATACAGCAAGACCCAGTGTCGCGCCTCGACCGATTCAATAAGGTCAATCGCGTTGGTATAGGCGGCAGCGGCCTCTTCATAGCGTTCCTCGCGCCGCAGCATATCGCCCAAGGAACTGTGGACAAGCACGGATTCCGGCCGGACTTCGCTAAGCGCAACCAGACTTTCAACGGCTTCCTCAACCTGCCCCGACTGATAAAGTGCATTCGCGCGGCCCAGTTCTGCGCCCAGATATTGCGGATTGTCTTCGGGCATCAGCCGATAGGTCTGGTCAGCCAGATCATATTGGCCGGACCGCTCCAGCAATTGCCCGGTCAACAGAATTGCATCAGCATGATCAGACCGCAGCGCAAGCGCAAGTTGCCCGTAAATGATCGGCAGCCAATCGCCCCGCTCTCCGACAAGGGCGCTGGCCAAAGTGAAATAGACCTCGGCCATGCCATCCCGTGCAGAAGTAACGGTCGTGAAGGGAACCGGGGTTTCTTCCTCAAGCGCGCGTATCAACAGGGCGACATCGTCATCAGGCGTGCCACCAAATACATTTTCTGCAAGGGTCAGTGCCTGTTCGAACTGGCCCAGTTGCGACATGATTGCCAAATGCGCCAACACGCCGCGCCGTGACAAGCTGACTTCGGGACCAGCCTCGCCTGACAAAATCTCTGCCGCGCGCTCCATGTCGCCGACAAAGGCATGTGCCAAAGCCTTTTGATACAATGCGAAGGGGGCAAGTTCCTCCCTCTCCGAGATTGCAGCTTCAAATGCCTCGATTGCATCGGACATGCTGCCTTTGCCCAATTCCGCCCACGCAACCCCCATCGCATCGGTCAAAGGGCCAGAACGACGACCATCGCGCAATTGCTCGATCACGGTGGAATAATCCGAACGCTTGAATTCACCCGCCTGCAATATGACCGACGCGACCTGTGTCATATCGCCAGTGGCAGCAGCCTGCGCTGCCAGTTCTGCCGCACGATCGAAATCGCCGCTCAGCAGCCAGCCCTGCATCGCCAACTCGCGAAAAGTCTCGTTCTCCGGGTCTGCTTCAAGCGCCAGATCATAGCTTTGCGCCATGCGCGCGAAATCTTCAGAAGCAACAGCGATGCGCCCGGTCAGAAAAGCCGATGCAAGGCCCGGCTGAAGGGTTGACCCATCGTCTGCCGCAACAGGATGTAGAGCGACCGGCAGGCAGAGCCCTGCGATAGCGACAATTTGCACAAATGGGCTAAAGGGTTTCACGAGGCCTCTGCTCCGTCAGTTAGGGTTACCCGATAACACTAGGCCGCGCACTACCCGGTGGCAATCGTATTGGCACCGAAACAAGGCCACAAAGCCGCAATCTCACCTAATCGTCACGAGTTTCACATATTTGGGTAATTGGGCCCATCCCCACCCTGCGGCGTGACCCAATGGATATTCTGGCTAGGGTCCTTGATGTCACAGGTCTTGCAATGCACGCAATTCTGGAAGTTGATGACAAATCGCGGGTCTTTCCCCTCTTCCGAAACCACCTCATAGACGCCAGCAGGGCAGTAGCGCTGTG
>SLAT01000103.1 GCA_007126715.1 Roseinatronobacter sp. | reverse complement strand
CACGGGCCTGGATCGGGGTGGGGGTGCCGAAACCCTGAGCTTCAAGGCTCGTCATCAGCACCGGGCGCAGCCCGAACATGGTAAAATCAGTCAAAATCTGTCCTCTCACGGCCTGCAATACACAGGCGCAATGCCCCTGATTGCTCAGGGGCGGGTTTGGGGGCACATGGTCTATGCGCCGCCCCCCACGCGTGATGTCGGGAAGCTGTGGTCGGGCCTCATGCCCTGACTGCAACACGAATTCAAGCTCACGCGGCAAGTTGCAGATGTTGTGCAGATGGGGGAGATTGCCCCGAAAGTCAAGGTTTTAATGCGGATCAGGCTTGCGCGCTGCCAAGGCCAATGCGCCGGCAACCGCGCACATTGCGATCGGAAACATGGTGAAGACACCAAAGCCGAAGGTGAAAAACATCCCTGCTGAAGAGATGAGCAACAACACACCCGCAGCCAGATTGGCCGAGCGCGCCATCGCTGCCCCGGCAATGGCAAGGATCGGGGCAAGCAGGCTCATTATGCGGATCAGACCCATATTCGCCACACCCCCGGTAAAATCTTCCAGTTCCGGGTATCGAATCAACAAGTCTGTGTAACCGAAGCTGAAAAAACCGACCAGCATCCCCCATAGCCCGCCAATTAGTCCCAATGTCAGGGCTGCGTTGCGCATCTTCTCGGCATCCTTCCTGCTCATGCGCAAATCTGCGCCATGATCTTCATTTATATCCAAAACTCTTGCGTTTTAACCCGTCTATGGCAAAATTCGGTGTGGGATGACAGACTTTCCAAGACGCCTCTGTTTTCGCAGCCGGCCAAGGAAGACCTGGCTGAACGACTTCGGGGCAATTTCGCCCCGGCAAGCGACAACGAGGAGGCGACCCATGCCAACAGGCACAGTGAAATGGTTCAATACATCCAAAGGCTACGGGTTCATCGCACCCGATGATGGAGGCAAGGATGTCTTTGTCCATATTTCCGCAGTTGAACGCGCGGGCCTGACTGGATTGGCGGATGATCAGAAGATCGCATATGAATTGCGGGCAGGCCGAGATGGCCGGGAATCTGCCAGCGATTTGCAGTTGCTCTAAGCGGCTTTTCTGCGGTGGGTCATGCGTTTTCAGCCAAGTCCCAGCGCGGTTTGCACATCGGCTTTCCAGCCCAGATAAATCTTGTCATCGGCGCGAATGACGGGGCGTTTCATCAATGCAGGGTGTTCCGCCAATAAGCCGTCAGGCGATTGCGATCTGGCCGTTTCATCCAGTCCGCGCCATGTGGTCGAGGCGCGATTGATCAGCGCATCGCCGAAAGCGGCCAGAAATTCCGCGCGTTCTTCGGGTTTTAGCGGCTCTGCCCGGATGTCGCGGAATTCTGCATTGGGTATGGCCTTCATCGCCTTTCGGCAGGTGTCGCAAGTTTTGATGCCATAGATTGTGACGGTCATGATGAGTGCTCCTGAACTTGGGGCCACACTATCGCAACCATTTGCTTGGTGCCACCAACAAACAAGGTGCAGTATATCAGTACTTTCAGCCCCCGCAAAAAGCGGCTAATGCGCGTCGCATGGCCAAGCTGTATTTTCATTATTCGACCATGAATGCGGGCAAATCGACCGTTCTGTTGCAGGCGGCCCATAATTACCGCGAACGCGGCATGCAGCCATTATTGCTGACAGCGGCGTTTGACGATCGCGCCGGGCCGTCGCGGATTGCCTCTCGTATCGGGATTGGCGCGCCCGCGCAGACATTCACGCCGCAAACGGACCTGTTTGCCTGTCTTGAAAGCGCGCAGGGCCAAGGGCCGGTGCATTGCGTCTTTATTGACGAGGCGCAATTCCTGACCCATGCGCAGGTCTGGCAACTGGCGCGTGCGGTGGATGACCTTCATCTGCCTGTCATGTGCTATGGGTTGCGCGTCGATTTTCGCGGGCAGCTTTTCCCCGGATCTGCCGCGCTGCTAGCATTGGCTGACGAGATGCGTGAGGTGCGCACAATTTGCCATTGCGGCAAAAAAGCCACGATGGTTGTGCGCATGGGGCCGGATGGTGTGGCGCTGCAAGACGGCGCGCAGGTGCAGATCGGGGGCAATGAAACCTATGTGTCATTGTGCCGGTTGCATTGGCGTGCCGCCATCGCTGAAGCGGGCGGTCAGGGCTGATACGCGTCAAACAGCGATAACGTGCTTTCCAGAAACGCGTTGCGCGTGACAGGCTGTTCCATCAGCAATTCATGCAAGGCACCGTCATATATTTCCAGCCTTCCCTTGGGCCATGCTGCCATGCGCGCTTCTATCGCAGATGCCGAAACCAGCATCTCGCGCGTTCCAAGGCCGCAAAATGCCGGAATGTCGGGGGAGGGGATCTGATGCAGATCTGCCAATTCTGATAGGGCGGCTGCCACCCAGCGCAGGCTGGGCGCGCCAAGGCGCAATTCCGGCTTTGCCGCAACTTGCGCTTGCATCCAGCCATAGGTTTCGGCGTCGCGGGTCAGTTCGTTGTTGTCAAACGGGTTTTCCCACAGGCGAAACTCAATTCCTGCGCCGGGAATTTCGCGCAAGTCCAGACGTGTCAGCCGCAATGTCGAGCGTAGCAATTTTATCGCGCGTCTTGTGGTGCCGGTCAGAGGCAACCCCCACATGGGGGCGCTGAAACTCACAGCCCGCGCAGGAAATCCGTTGATCAGCGCGCGCAATGCAATGCAGCCGCCCATTGAATGCGCCAGAACGAAGCGCGGCGCGGTGCGCGCATGGTCGTCCAATGCGGCTTGGTATACCGCAACATCTTGTTGATAGAGAGAAAAATCCGCAACATCGCCCAGAAGGGGCGCTGCTTGCAACCGGTCCGAAAGGCCCTGACCGCGCCAGTCTATAGCCGCCGCGCCATAGCCTGCCTTTGCAAGATCAGCTATGACGCGCCCGTATTTCTCGATAACTTCCGTGCGTCCGGGGAAGATGGCGACAATCCCCTTTGGCCCGACTGGCCATAAGGCAACACGCAGGCGTGTGCCATCCTGTGCCTGTTGCCAGATTACCTGCTTTGGGGGCGGTGCATCTGATATTTCGGCAAAGAAGGGCGCGGGGTCATGCATCAACTCAGCGCGGCGCCCAGCTTCATGGCCATTCCCATGTCGCCCTCGACCTTCAGCTTGCCGGACATGAAGGCCATCGTAGGGTTCACATCACCCTCGATGATGCCCTGAAAGGTTTCGGCATTGGCGATCATTGTCACATCTGCCGCGTCATCTCCTGCGCGCACACCAGATTCGTCCACCATGATCGTGCCTTCGCCTTCAATCTCGAATTTTGCGGTCCCGTCGAACCCGTCTGACAAGCGCTTGCTCAGCGCGGCGATGGCGTGGGTGATGATGTCGCTCATGGTCTGCTCCGTTTTGTGATGACACGCATATGGATTCGCGCATGAAATACGCTACACTTGATATATGAACACGCGCATCGCCTTTCTCAATCCTGTCGTTGCGGCATTTGCCGGGTTTTTGATGCTTGCACCTGCACAGGCCAGCGACCTGCACCCCTCGGATGAGGTGACCAGCCTGCTGGAGCAATTGCGCGACCCCCAACAAGAATCGTGGCAGCGCATCGAAAGGCAATTGGTGCGGCATTGGTCACGCTCGGGTTCTGCAAGTGCGGATTTGCTATTACAACGCGGGCGCGATGCAATGCGGCGTGGCAACAGCTCCGTTGCGATCGAGCATTTTTCAGCGTTGATAGACCATGCGCCGGATTTTGCGGAAGGATATCATGCCCGTGCAACCGCTTGGTTCATGGATGGAAAAGTCGGGCGCGCGCTCTCTGATCTGCACGAGACGCTTAGCCGAAATCCTAATCATTTCGGCGCCTTGAGCGGGCTTGGAAGGATTTTTGAGGAGTTGTCCGACTTTGATCGTGCGCGCAAAGCCTATCTTGCCGCCGAAGCTATACACCCGCACCGCAATGACGTAAAAGCCGCTCTGGAACGGCTAGAGCAGCGTTTGGGCGACGTCACACTTTAGGTGCGCCGGGTGTAAGTTTTAGGGAGTAGGGCAGATGAACATGCGTGCGCAGTCGAGGGCTGTTGCCGTGCTCGGTCCCACGAATACCGGCAAGACACATTATGCCATCGAACGCATGTTGGCCTACCGCACAGGTGTCATTGGACTGCCACTGCGTCTGTTGGCACGCGAGGTTTACGACAAAATCCGCGCTCTGCGTGGTCCCGATTGCGTGGCGCTGATTACGGGGGAAGAGCGGATCGTTCCAGACCGCACCCAATATTGGGTCTGCACTGTCGAGGCGATGCCGCTGGAAATCGGCGCAGATTTTGTCGCCATTGACGAAATTCAACTTTGCAACGACCCGGATCGTGGACATGTCTTTACCGACCGTCTGCTACATGCCCGCGGCCTTCATGAAACCCTGTTCATGGGTTCTGACACAATGCGCAGCGCCATTGCGGCCCTTGTGCCGGGCGTCCAGTTTCAGCGCCGTGAACGCATGTCGCAGCTCAGCTATTCAGGTTCGAAGAAAATTAGCCGGATGCCCGCGCGCAGTGCGATTGTCGGTTTCAGCGTCGAAAATGTCTATGCGATTGCGGAACTGATCCGCCGTCAGAAAGGTGGCTGTGCCGTTGTCATGGGGGCGCTTTCGCCCCGCACGCGCAACGCGCAGGTAGAATTGTATCAAAACGGCGATGTCGATTATCTGGTCGCGACAGATGCCATAGGCATGGGTCTGAACCTCGATATCAAGCATGTGGCTTTTTCAGCGACGCGCAAATTTGATGGCCGACGCATGCGCCCCCTTGGCCCTGATGAACTGGCCCAGATCGCGGGCAGGGCGGGGCGCTACCAGAATGATGGCAGTTTCGGCGTGACGGGCGAGGCGCGCCCCTTGCCCGATGAGGTGATCGAGGCCATCGAGAATCATCAATTCTTGCCCGTGCGCAAGTTGCACTGGCGTAACGCACGGCTTGAGTTCGGAACGCCCGAGCGTTTGATCGCCTCGCTGGAGACGCACACGAATAACGACTGGCTGACCCGCGCGCGCGATGCGGATGATGTTCTTGCGTTGAAAACACTCGTCGAGCAGCCTGAAATCCGGGATCGCCTGCGAGATGCACGCGACTTGCGCCTGTTGTGGGATGTGTGCCGCGTACCTGACTTTCGCGGCATATCGGCGGCGGAACATGCAAGTTTGCTGGGGCAGGTGTTCGAGTTCCTGCACAATGCGGGTCGAATTGATGTGGATTGGCTGGCGCGCAACATCCAGCGCATTGACCGCATGGATGGGGATATCGACGTCTTGTCCAAACGGCTGGCTTATATCCGCACATGGACCTATATCGCGCAGCGCAAGGGGTGGGTTGATGACGAAAAGCATTGGCGCGACGCGACGCGCGCTGTAGAAGACCGGTTGTCGGATGCGCTGCACGCGCGATTGACGCAAAGATTTGTTGACCGGCGCACCAGCGTGTTGCTGCGCCGGTTGAAGCAAAAGGAGAGCCTTGTGGCTGAGGTGAATGACAAAGGCGAAGTGACGGTCGAGGGCGAGTTGATCGGGCGGTTGGAAGGTTTTCGCTTCCGGCAGGACCAGACTGCCAGCGCGGATGAGGCAAAAACCCTGCGGCAGGCCTCTTTGGCGGCATTGACGCCATTGTTCCACTTGCGTGCAGATAAATTCTACAATGCCGCCGATACCGAGTTCGACCTGACCGAACAGGGCGGGCTGATGTGGGGCGATTCGGCCGTAGGTAAATTGATCCGCGGTGATGACGCCATGCGTCCGCAGGTTCATGTCTTTGTTGATGACGAAGCGGGCCACGATGTCGCCGAAAAGGTACGCCGCAGGCTGCAACATTTTATCGACCGCAAGATCGCGGCATTGTTCGAGCCGTTGATGAACATGTCCCGTGACGAAGGGTTGAACGGGTTGGCACGCGGGATTGCCTTTCAACTGGTCGAGGCAATGGGCGTTATTCCGCGCGAACGCATTGCCTCCGACATCAAGGCACTCGATCAGGATGCACGCGCTCTGTTGCGCAAGCATGGCGTGCGCTTTGGTCAGTATACCATTTTCCTGCCGCTGCTGCTGAAACCGGCACCGACGCGGTTGCGACTGGTCCTGCGTTCGCTTGCTGATGGTCTGGATGAATTTCCTGAAAGCCCGCCTCCGGGGTTGGTCACTATTCCGCATTTGTCGGAAGTGCCTTCAGATCATTACATCATGGCGGGTTACCGCCCTTCGGGTGCGCGGGCGATCCGCATTGATATGCTGGAGCGTCTGGCCGATCTTTTACGGGCCTGCGACAGCCGGTCCGGGTTCGAGGCGACGCCTGACATGCTGTCTATTACAGGCACGACGCTGGAACAGTTTGCAGATATGATGGAAGGTCTGGGCTACAAGGCCGAGCGCGGCGAGCGGGCAAAGGTCAAGCCAGAGCAGCCCTCGGAGGTGACCGACACAGAGGCTACCGATACACCACCTCAACCCGTGCAGGACGAAGCGCCGGCGTCAGAGACAGCGGAAAAACCCGCAACAGCCGAAGGTGACGAAGAAAACCCGCCAGAGGTTTTCTACACCTTTACCTGGGCTCCGCGCCCGCGCAGGGATGTACGACCGCGGCACAAGCCACAAGACGCGCGGCCGAAAGGTGGCAAGCCGAAGGGCGCCAAGCCCAAAGGCAAGAAGCCAGAGACCAAGCGCGAATATGCAGCACAGTCATCGCCGCGCAAGTCCGACAGGATTGACCCTGACAACCCGTTTGCAGCAGCCTTGATGGGGCTCAAGACAAAAGGCTGATCTGGTGACGGAACCGCGCCCCACGCTGAGGCTGGATAAGTGGCTATGGCATGCGCGGTTCGTCAAATCCCGCGCATTGGCGTCCAAATTGGTCGCTGGTGCGGGGGTACGGGTCAATAGCAACCGGATCGCAAAACCGGCCTATGGTGTGGGTGAAGGTGACGTGCTTACCTTCGCGCTTGGCGAACGTGTGGTCGTGCTGCGTATCCTTGCACTAGGCACGCGGCGCGGACCTGCACCCGAAGCGCGGACACTTTATGAAGACTTGTCACCGCCGCCGCCGCCCAAAGACCTTTCACGTCCGGTTCCGGTGTCTGGTGGGCGCCCCGACAAGCGTGCGCGCCGCCGTTTTGACGCAGGGCAGACAGATGCGCTTGATTGATCGCAGGGGCTGGATTATGTCCCCACCGAAACCCAACGCGTTTGCGCAGATACCCAGACAGAGGATGGCTTCATGACCTATGTGGTGATCGACAACTGTATCGCCTGTAAATACACCGACTGCGTTGAAGTCTGTCCGGTGGATTGCTTTTATGAAGGCGAAAACATGCTGGTGATCCATCCAGATGAATGCATTGACTGCGGTGTATGTGAACCCGAATGCCCTGCTGACGCTATACGCCCCGATACAGAGCCGGAAATGGAAGAATGGGTAGAGTTCAACCGGAAATATTCTGAAAAATGGCCGGTCATCATTACGAAGAAAGACCCGCTTCCAGACGCAACCGATCGCGATGGAGAAACGGATAAACTGAAAAAGTATTTCTCGGATAACCCCGGAGAAGGCGGCTGATCGCACAGCCCCGCTCGCGGCAGTGTGTTACACAACTCTTACCAAAGTGCTTTGTTTTTTGGCAGTTTTGTGATATAGAATCGTCCACAATCAAATTCGTCTCGCATCGGCAGTTCTGCCAACTGCCGATTTTTTATCGCAATAACACCGTGTTTGCAGGAACCTTGGGGGGCCTGACAGCGTTTTTTTGCAATAGCGAGGCCTAGTGGGGAAGATCTGAATGTCGAAAGCGAAGAAATCCGAGTTTCGTCCGAACGAATATGTTGTTTATCCTGCTCATGGTGTCGGGCAGATCGTTTCCATAGAGGAGCAGGAAATCGCCGGGCTGAAGCTGGAACTTTTCGTCATTTCTTTCGAGAAAGAGAAAATGACCTTGCGTGTGCCCACGAACAAGGCAGTCACAGTCGGGATGCGGTCCTTGTCATCGCCCGAGCTTGTAGACAAAGCGCTTGCCACGTTGAAAGGCAAGGCGCGGGTCAAGCGTGCGATGTGGTCGCGCCGCGCTCAGGAATACGAACAGAAGATCAATTCCGGCGACCTGATGGCTATTGCAGAAGTTGTGCGTGACTTGCATCGCAGCGACGACCAGCGCGAGCAGTCTTATTCAGAACGGCAGCTTTACGAAGCGGCGCTTGAGCGGTTGACCCGCGAGGTTGCGGCAGTTGTCGGCGGCGATGAAGCGATTGCTCAGAAGCAGGTCAATGACATGCTGATCTCGCGCGCGGCCTAAGCATATTGCTGACATGGATTTGAAACGCCCGCAAACGCGGGCGTTTTTCATGTTTGATACATGTGCATGGGGCTTGCCTGTGCCCATTGCACTGGTCTAAGACATCGCGCAACGCATGCACCAACCTTGGAGGATTTCATGGCAGGCCATTCCAAATGGGCCAATATTCAGCATCGCAAGGGCCGTCAGGATGCGGTGCGCGCGAAGCTTTTTTCAAAGCTTTCCAAGGAAATCACTGTTGCTGCCAAGATGGGCGACCCCGATCCCGACAAGAACCCGCGCCTGCGTCTGGCCGTGAAAGAGGCCAAGGCCGTCTCGATGCCTAAAGACAATATCGAGCGTGCGATCAAGAAGTCTCAGGGCGGCGATGCCGAGAATTATGACGAGATCCGCTATGAAGGCTACGGTCCTGGTGGTGTCGCCGTGATCGTCGAGGCGATGACCGACAATCGAAATCGTACCGCGTCTAATGTGCGGTCTACCTTTTCGAAGCACGGCGGCAATCTTGGTGAAACGGGCTCTGTCGCGTTTATGTTCGACCGCAAGGGTCAGGTGGTCTATCCGCTTGGCGCAGGCGATGCGGATACAATCATGCTTGCTGCGATTGATGCAGGCGCCGAAGATGTTGAGACCGGGGACGAAGAGCATGTGATCTGGTGCGCCGATACCGATCTGGCAGCGGTGTCATCTGCATTGGAAGAAGCATTGGGAGAGGCCTCCAGCACCAGACTGGTCTGGAAGCCGCAAACTACGACAGAGCTGGACATTGATGGTGCGCGATCCTTGATGAAGTTGATTGACGCATTGGAAGATGATGATGACGTCCAGAATGTAACAGCCAATTTCGAAATTTCGGATGAGGTGATGGCCGAGCTGTGACAAGGCTCAAGGCGTTGCAAGGTCGCGCCGTGCCTGTCGGCGCAACATGGCCTCTCTCCAGGTGATGAACAGCACCGAGGCCATGATCACGACCCCGCCAAGGACGACAAAATAATCAACCCCCTCGCCAAAGACCACGGCGCCAAGGATAACTGCCCAGACCAACTGTAGAAAAGTAACAGGCTGTGTAACGGTTACAGGCGCTGCGGCGAAGGCAAGGGTCATGGAATAATGGCCTGCTGTTGCAAAGGCCGCGACCCAGAACAGCCAGAATAGCTGTGTTGCGGTTGGCGGGGTCCAGACTGCGAATGCAAACGGGGCCAGACAGATGGTCACAGTGATCGACAGCATTCCGACAACGACGGATGCATTGACCTGACCTGACATGCGTTTCGCCATCAGGTAGGATGCCGCAAAGAGAATGGCGGTTCCGATCATGGCAATATGCCCCGGAGAGATTTCGCGCATTCCCGGTCGAAGAATGATGATTGCACCTGCAAATGCCACGACAACCGCCATGATCCGGCGCATCGCCAGTTTCTCACCCAGAAACAGGGCGGCCCCCAGCGTCACATAGATGGGAGAGAGATAGTTCATCGCAGTTACCTCTGCCAAAGAGATCTGCGTCATTGCGAAGAACCACAATATGACCCCTAGCGCATGAAGGAACCCGCGTAGCCCAAAGAAAGCAAGACTGCGCCGCGTGAAGCTGACGGCGCGAAGGGAGGAGAGCATCGGCAGCAAAAACACGAGCCCTAAAAAATAGCGCAAGAACGCCGATTGCGCGGCGGGCATGTCATCGCCAAGGTATTTGACCAAAGCCGTTACCGCAACAAAGCACAGCCCTGTCACAAACATCCAGAAAACGCCGACAAGCGGGCGGGGCTCTGCCTCGATATTTATCATGTTCACTATCTTGCACGACTCGTCGCGCGCGACAAGTGTGACAAGGTTGCTTTGCTGTTATCTTGCCCGTGTCGGGGCTCAGGCGGCTTTGGTTGGTTCACGCAACTGCGTATTCACGGCTTGGGTGAATTCGGCAAGTGAAAACGGCTTTCCAAGAAACGTAGCCTGACTGATGCGCGCCTGTGCCGCGACACGGCTATCTTCTGCGTAACCAGACATGAATATAACAGGCGTTTCGGGGAACCTGTCGCGGATTTGCGCAATCCAGCTTGGTCCGTCCAGCCCAGGCATAATGACATCGGTGACGAAGCAATCTGGCCGGATCGTTGTGTCTTGCAAGATCTGCAGCGCTGCTTCGCCGCAATCTGCCTCGATCACCCTGTGACCTTGCAACTCAAGCGCGCGCGCCGCGAAAGAGCGTACCGGGGTTTCATCCTCGACCAGCAGGATTAATGCATGTCGTGTGTCGAGCGCGTTGCTATTTACACTATCTGTGCGCGGCGTGGTCGCTTCCGGCGCTTCAGGTTTCTGGGCAGTGAAGTAGAGGGTGAAGTTCGTTCCCACCCCTTCTTCGCTGTCGACAAAAATATAGCCGCCAGATTGCTTGACGATCCCGTAGACCGTGGACAAACCAAGGCCGGTTCCTTCGCCCACGCGTTTTGTGGTGAAGAACGGTTCAAACACCTTCTCGATCAGCTCTTGCGGGATGCCAACACCATCATCGCTGATTTTGATCAAAGTATAAGTGCCTGGGGGAATCCGCACATTGTCGCGTGCCAGACCCTTGGGGAAGGCGCGCGTTTCCGTCTGGATGCGGATCTCACCGCCCAAGGGAAGCGCGTCACTGGCATTCACGACAAGGTTCATGAGAACCTGTTCAAACTGGCGCTTGTCAGAGCGGATCGGCTCGACATTCTTGCCATGGCGCAAGGTCAGGGTTACCTTTTCACCCACCAGACGATTAAGCAGGTGGATCACATCTTCCATCGTCTCATGCAAATCCAGGGTGACGAATTTCAGCGTCTGTTGGCGTGACAATGCCAGCAATTGGCGCACAAGGGCTGCGGCACGGTTTGCGTTTTGTTGAATCTGCATCAGGTCGGGAAAATTCAGGTCGCTGCGATCATGGCGCAACAAGAGTAGATCGCAATGCCCGGAAATCGCTGTCAGCAAGTTGTTGAAATCATGTGCAACGCCCCCTGCCAGTTGCCCGATGGCCTGCATTTTCTGGCTTTGGGTGAACTTGGATTCAAGCGATTTCATCTCGGTCACATCGCTGAAAACCACAACGATGAATTCGGCATTTTCATAGACCGGGGCGGTCAGGGTTACTTTCAGATACATCTCCGACAAATTGCATTTCAAGCATAAAACTTCGGTTGATCGCGCGATCCTGCCAGATGCCACATCGGCAATCCATTCCGAAACCGGACGCCCAAGCCCTTCGAGGATCTCACTCAACATGGGGAGGTGTTTTTCCCTCAGCCGCAACAACCGCTTTGCTTCGTCATTCACATAAGTCAGTTGCCCGTCGACGCTTATCTGAGCCAGACCAAGTGCTAGATACTGGAGTTGATGCGTTTCATCGAACTGACCGCTATCTTGTGTTGGTGGCGCTACGTCTGGTGTCGAAAGCAGCAGGACAGTTTCTGACATTTCGTCGCGGGATTTCAGCCGCAGGGCCTGATAGGTTTCGCCGCCATCGCCCAGAGTAACAGGAGTGATCTGGCCGACACGCGGCGGTGT
>SLAT01000320.1 GCA_007126715.1 Roseinatronobacter sp. | reverse complement strand
TTCGGCAAACGCACCAATCTGGTGCATCACGGCGCGCGGCGCAGCCAGTATGGCGAAGTGGCCGAGGCGATTTATCTGACCCAAGGCTTTGTTTACCCAAGCGCCGAGGCGGCCGAAGCCCGCTTTGTCGCTCCGGGCGAAGATGAATTCATCTATGCGCGCTATGGCAACCCTACTGTAGCTGTGTTCGAGGACCGGATCGCCGGGTTGGAGGGGACAGAAGATGCGTTCGCCACCGCCTCTGGCATGGCGGCCGTGTCAGGGGCGCTGACAGCGATGTTGCGCGCGGGCGATCATGTCGTCTCGTCGCGGGCGCTGTTTGGGTCATGCCTCTATATTCTGGAAGAGGTGCTGACGCGTTACGGGGTCGAGGTCATCTTTGTCGATGGGCTGGACATCGACCAGTGGCGCGCGGCAATCCGGCCAGAAACCAAAGTGGTGTTCATGGAGACGATCTCGAACCCCACGCTGGAAGTGATCGACCTGCGATCTGTTGCCGCACTGGCCCATGAGGTCGGCGCGACGGTTGTTGTCGACAATGTCTTTGCCACACCCGTGTTCAGTCGTGCGGTCGAATTGGGCGCTGATGTCGTGATCTATTCCGCGACCAAGCATATCGACGGGCAGGGGCGTGCGCTGGGCGGTGTGATCTGTGGGTCGCGCGAGTTTATCCGCGGCACGATCGAGCCGTATATGAAGCACACTGGCGGCGCGCTTTCGCCGTTCAACGCCTGGATCATGCTGAATGGAATGACTACGCTGGATCTGCGGGTGCGTGCACAGGCAGAGACGGCACAGGCCATTGCAGAAGCGTTTCAAGCTGACCCGCGGCTAGCCCGTGTTATCTATCCGGGTCTTTCCAGCCATCCGCAGCATGACATTGCCGCGACACAGATGGATGGGTTTGGCACTGTTCTGGCGCTGGATATCAAGGCAGGCAAGGACGCGGCGTTCAAGTTTCTGAACGCGCTGCAAGTGGCGGTGATCTCGAATAATCTGGGCGATGCGCGCAGTATTGTCACACATCCGGCCACCACCACGCATCAGCGTTTGCCGGAAGATCAGAAATCGGCACTGGGCATAACGCCGGGGTTGATCCGCATGTCGGTTGGGTTGGAAGATGCGGCGGATCTGATTGGTGACATTCGCGCCGCTCTCGATATGATCTGACCACGCGAGTCGCGCGTATAGATGTGGAAAAGCAAACACCTCTGCCTATATTCAATCCGGCAGACAGGAAGGAAATCCCACAATGAATTTGCATGTCTCCAGCCTCGAGAAAACGCCAAGCCGTGAAGAGGCAGAGGCGGCGCTTGATCTGTTACGCCGCTTCACTGATGCCGCACCAGTGTCCGAGCGTGTGGAGATGGAGGCCGCGGTCACCAGTCTGATGCCGACCGCGGGCTATCCGGTGTTAAACCGTGATTACCCATCCGAATTCGAGGTGGACAGCGCCTACAAGGACGGATTGCCGGATTTGCAAAACGGCCCTGCAAGCCTGATTGTTGGTGCGAAAGCCCCGATCCAGCATGTAGGCATCTCGAATTTCCGCCTGCCGATCCGCTATCATACGCGCGATAATGGCGACCTGACGCTGGAAACCTCGGTTACCGGGACGGTCAGTCTGGAAGCCGAGAAAAAAGGCATCAACATGAGCCGGATCATGCGCAGTTTTTATGCGCATGCCGAACGCACATTCAGCGCCGATGTGATCCGCGCCGCGCTTGACGATTACAAAACCGATCTGGAGAGTTTCGATGCGCGCATCATGATGCGCTTCAGTTTTCCGATGAAGGTGCAATCGTTGCGCTCTGGCCTCGCTGGCTACCAGTATTATGATATAGCCTTGGAGCTGGTAGATCAGGGCGGGGTGCGTCAGACATTCCTGCATCTGGATTATGTCTATTCCTCGACCTGTCCGTGTTCGCTGGAACTGAGCGAGCACGCGCGCGCAACCCGTGGGCAATTGGCGACGCCGCACTCGCAGCGTTCGGTCGCGCGCATCTCGGTTGAAGTGCTGGAAGGCGAAAAACTGTGGTTCGAAGATCTGATTGATCTGTGCCGCATCGCCGTGCCGACAGAGACACAGGTGATGGTCAAACGAGAAGATGAACAGGCTTTTGCGGAACTGAACGCAGCCAATCCGATCTTCGTCGAAGACGCCGCGCGCAGCTTTTGCGCGCAGCTTGACCGCGATCCTCGTATTGGTGATTTCCGTGTCGTGGCCAGCCATCAGGAAAGTCTGCACAGCCATGATGCGGTCAGCGTCCTGACGCGCGGGGCCAGTTTCGAGGCGGCCTCTCTCGACCCGCGCCTGTTCAGCACCCTGTTTCACGTTGGCTGATCTTGCATCTGGCGCGCGCCTTGCTAGGCTCGCGCCATGATTTCGGCGCAAACCCCAATTTTGACAGTCACACTCAACCCCGCGCTGGATTTGTCGGCGCGGGTTTCGCGCATGGAGGCCGGACCAAAATTGCGGCTGAGCGACACCGACTGGGAACCCGGCGGTGGTGGGGTCAATGTCGCCAAGGCCATTCATGCGCTTGAAGGGGATGTATTGGCTTGGGTCGCCCTTGGTGGAGGCAGTGGGGAGCAGCATCTGCGCCTGCTTCAGCGCCAAGGTATTCCGACGCATGTCTTCGATGCACCCGGTGACACGCGGCAGAGTTGGGCGATTACCGATGACAGCGGCCAGCAATTCCGCTTGCAACTGCCCGGAGACACGTGGGCAAAGGGCGTTTCCAGTAACGCTTTTGCTGATATTCTTGCACAGGCCAAAGCGTTGGTGGTGTTGTCAGGCAGCCAGCCCCCCGGCGTTCCTGCGGATTTTGCACAAGCACTGGCGCAGGAATTGGGTGCGGGGCGGCTGATTGTGGACACATCTGGCCCGGCACTGACGCAACTGATCGAGAGGCCCTTGGCACAGGCGCGGCTTTTTGTCTTGCGGCTGGATCAAGCCGAGGCTGAAGCGTTGGCAGGCGACCCGCTGGCCGATGTCGCTGACACAAGCGCCTTCGCCCAAACGCTGGTTGCGCGCGGTGTGGCAGAACATGTCTGTCTGGCGCGCGGCGCAGATGGGTCGGTTTTGGCAGGTACAGCGGGTGTGTTTCACTGCCGCCCGCCAACGGTCTGTGTGCAAAGCAAAGTAGGGGCAGGTGACAGCTTCACCGGTGCATTCACGCTGGCGCTGGCGCGTGGGGGCGGCTTTTGCGAAGCATTGCGCCTTGGCACGGCGGCAGCGGCTGCTGCGGTAATGACAGCGGGCACGCAGCTTTGCCGTTTGGAAGATGTCACCCAACTGCTAGATGCATGTGAACTGCATCAGATGGGCGCTTGACAGCCATCAAGTCACGGGCAAAGGCTGCACGTTATGCTGGATATTCGACCCGTTGTACATTTGATCGGTTTGCTTGGCCTTGCGATGGGTGTCTTGATGCTTGTCCCCGCCGCTGTCGACTGGCAGGCTGGCAATTCAAACTGGCACGCCTTCGCGCGAACCAGCTTCGTAGTGTGCATGATCGGCGGGCTGGCTGCACTGACCACCCGCAACGGTCTGGATGCAGGGCTGGGGCGTCGTCAGTCCTTCTTGCTGACGGCAAGTCTTTGGGCCGTTCTGCCTGCACTCGGGGCGATTCCCTTTGCTTTGGGTGCGCCTTATGCGAACCTGACCAATGCTTATTTCGAGGCCATGTCCGGCATGACCACCACGGGCACGACGGTATTCGTAGGGCTGGAGGATCTGCCGCCCGGGGTGCTGATCTGGCGGTCCATGCTCCAATGGCTGGGGGGCTTGGGGATCGTTATTGTCGCACTGGTGTTTCTGCCGATATTGCGCGTCGGTGGTATGCAACATTTTCAGGCTGAGGCATTCGACACGATGGGCAAGGTCTTGCCTCGCGTCTACGATATATCTGCGGGGTTATTGCAGGTTTATTTCGGGCTCACGCTGGCTGCGGCTGCAGGTTACATGGCTTTCGGCATGAGCGGCTTTGACGCAATCAACCATGCCATGACGACCATCGCGACAGGCGGATTTTCCACATCAGACGACTCATTCGCCAAGTTTACGGGGCCGCTGGAATATGTCTCGGTTCTGTTCATGGTGCTGGCAGGTCTGCCTTTCATCCGGTTTATACAGCTTTTGGGTGGGTCCTGGTCGGCGGTCTGGCAAGATGTACAGGTCCGCGCGTTTTTGCGCTGGATCGGCTACTCGGTCGGCGCGGTGATTGCGTATCGTCTGATGACGAGTGACGCGCATTTTCTGGATGTACTGCGCGGAACGCTTTTCAATGTTGTGACGCTGTTCACCGGGACTGGCTATGGCAGCGATAATGTGGCGGCTTGGGGGGACTTCCCGTTATTGGTGGTAATTCTGGTAGGGTTTATCGGGGCTTGTACCGCCTCTACCGGATGCTCGCTCAAGATATTTCGCTATCTCGTGTTGTTCGAGGCGATCCGTGGACAGATGCAGCGTCTGCGCCGCCCGAATGAAGTGATCGCCTTGCGCCTTGGGGGAAAGCGCCTTCAGCCGGATGTGATTTCTTCGGTAATCGTCATGTTCACGGTATTCGTCGCCAGTTTCATACTGCTGGCCGTTTCGCTGTCGCTTACTGGTCTGGAGTTGCGCACGGCAATTACAGCGGCATGGACCTCGATCTGCAATGTTGGTCCTGTTTACGGTCAGGAAGTGGGCAAAACGGGTGCCGTGGACGCGTTTCCGGTGGCCGCCAAATGGCTGATGATTTTTGGCATGTATCTTGGTCGCCTTGAAGTGCTGGCGGTGCTGGTGCTGCTATTGCCACGTTTCTGGCGGGGCTGAGGAACGTGTTGGCGCCGCAAGACAGTTGGTCGGAGTGATATTGAAATGAAACCTTTCCTCGTGTTGCAACTGCGCCCTGAAACCGAAGCCGCGGACGAAGAATTTTCCGCGATACTGCGTCGCGCAAATCTGGACGCAGCCGATGTGCAGCGCATGCGGCTGGACCAGGTGAATTTGCCCGATGATCTTGACCTATCAGCCTTGTCTGGCGTCATTGTTGGGGGCGGTCCGGGGTGCGTCAGTGATGCGCCCGAGACGAAAGACCCGACAGAGGCCCGCATCGAGGCACAGATCCTGCGCCTTATGCCGCGGATCATTGCGCAGCAAGTGCCGTTTCTGGGCTGCTGCTATGGTATCGGTATCCTCGGGCGTCATCTGCATGCACCTGTCTCGAAAGATGCCCACGGTGAAGCTATCGGCCCGATAACCTGCCAACGCCGCCCTGAAAGCGCGGGTGATCCGCTGTTGGATGGGGTGCCAGACAGCTTTACCGCGCTGGTTGGTCACAAGGAGGCGCTGGATGCCCTGCCGCAGGGGGCGACACATCTGCTTGAGGGGGCGCATTGCCCGATCCAGATGCTGCGCTATGGCACGCGGGTCTATGCAACGCAATTTCATCCCGAAGCCGATGGCGCAAGTTTCGCCCTTCGTATCCGTGTGTACCGCGACAAGGGATATTTCCATCCCGATGAAGCAGAGGCTCTGACGTCGCTTTGCGCCGATGTGCAGACCGAAATCTCGGGCCGTATTCTCGCGAATTTCACGCGCCATTTCGCCAGCGGCTAGTCTGGGTCATCTGATACAATACGCCAGATAGCGGTTTCGCACTGACTCCAGCGACCTGAACATCATGGCACAGGCGCAAAAGATCAAAGTCGCGCTGCGGCACAAGGCAGATATGTCTGCTTTGTGCCGCAAATTTTGTCGCTCTGGCATGTAGATGCCAGATCAGTTCCAGCAGGATACAAGCACTGTCAGATCCCCGGCCATGCGTGTCAGCATTTCTGGCCCGACAATGACATCATCTCGCAATGTCCCGCTGGAGATATTACTCGCGCTCAGGAACTCCTGAATGACTGCTGCATTGACAGCAAAGTTCACATCTGATGGCAGCTGGCGTGCAGAGTCTTGCGGTTGTCCTTGTAGCATCCCGATGACAGCGCCATTGGTGCCAAAAACCGGCCCGCCCAGATCGCCTTGCCTGATCTCTGCGCTCAGTCTTAAGGTGTCCGCCTCGCCATTCAGCCCTTGCGTGGCCTCGACCCGCCCAAAGGTAAGGACAGGCCGCGCCATCACGTCCTCGAAGGAAAAGCCAGAAATCGTGACCTCGCTTCCCAGCAGGGCTTCGCGGTCTTGAAACTGCGCAAAGGCCATCGGGACGAGCGGGGTTTCAGGGCGTAGAACGGCAATCCCCAAATCCTCATCGCGCGCGACGACGCGAGCATTATATGCCTCGTCAATGGTGATGCGGCCACAATTTGCCACGGCACTTGCACTGGTCAGAACGGTTCCTGTTGCATCAATATAGAAACCGGAGCGCGAGAATTCGGGCCGTCTGACAGACAGCCCTGACAGCAGGGCGGTGCGCTGGACGGTGCTGGGCTGGCCGGCACTGGCAGGCAGGCTGCCACTGAAGGTTTCAAAACTCGACTCCATCATCGGCAGGACGCGCGCCATCTGCTCGTCGCGTTCGGGTGTCCAGATAAGTGTGAAGCCCTTGATCTCGCCATTGCGGTATTGCGCAAAGCTATGCGAACGCAGTTCGTCACTCTGACCCGTCAAAACGAATGAGTTCTGTTGCCTTTCACGCATGCCTTCCAGCGGCACGATCTCCAATGTTTGCATGATCTCATACAAACCAAACAATGTGGCCTGAGTCCCGGACTGGCTGATCAAAAGCACTTGTACGCCGCTGTCGTCACGTTCTTCAAAATGGACGAAAGGTGTTTCGCGGCGGTCGAAGCTGACCATCGCAAGCGGCAGTTCAATGCTGACACCGGCCTCTTCGTCGCGCCATGTCTCCATGCCAAGGACGGCCAATTCGCTTTGATAGCCTTCCAGCAGTTCCGAACGCTGCCGAGTGGTCAGCACGCCCGTCGGCTCATACCCGCGATCTTCTTGCCATGCGGTCATGGCGCGGCGTGTGCCCGGCCCGAAAGCTGCATCAATGCCCAGATCGTAAAAGCCGAACCATTGCAGTGACACCTGAATCTCTGCGCGCGCATCGCGGTCCAGCGCCCTTTCGGCAGCTTGCGCTTCTCTTAGGGTTTCCTCTGGTTCTGGCTCTGGCACCAGTTCCGGCTCCGGTTCAAGAATGGTCAACTGCTCTTCTTGCGGAGCAGGCTGTGGCGTTTCCTCTAAGATTTGCGGGGCAGGGTTTATCATCGCACCAGAAGTAGGAAAAATCTGCTCGACATAGTCAGAGCCGTTGCTGACAAATGCATCAGCCGGGATGGCCCCCTCTGCGCGCAATTGTCTGCGGACATTGAATGCATCAACCTCGCTGTCGAACGGACCCACGCTAATGGCGTACCAGTCGCTTGGCAGACGAAATCCGCTGACATTGCCCAGTTGTTGATCGATCTGGGCTGCACGCTCTAGCGCGACGTCCAACTCTCGCTGCGCTTCGATCTGAACCCAGCGCTGGTCCTGAGCAGATGCGCTCATGCCCATGACCGATACCATTACCGTCAGGCTCGCCGCCCAATATGCCATGCGGCCTGTCTCTAAACCCATGCGCTTTTGTCCTTTCCAAATTCACTTACTTGCCGCAAACGCAAAAGTCACATACGGGTTTGTCCGTTGACCCTGCGCAGCAGCTTGCCTATTGAGACGCAGCTTTAAGAAAAACTGCGCACAAAACAAGAGGCGGCCATGCACCAGCGGTCTGATTCCACATCACAAAAGCCCCAGTGCTTTCAGGAAATCATCCTGCGGCTGCAAACCTACTGGGCATCCAAAGGCTGCGCGATGCTGCAACCCTATGACATGGAGGTGGGCGCGGGCACATTTCACCCCGCCACAACCCTGCGCGCGCTGGGCACAAAGCCTTGGGCAGCGGCCTATGTCCAGCCCTCGCGCCGCCCCACCGACGGGCGCTATGGCGAGAACCCGAACCGCCTGCAACATTATTACCAATATCAGGTCATCATCAAACCCTCGCCCCCCGATCTGCAAGATCTGTATCTGGGCAGCCTGCGTGCCATCGGCATTGATGATGCGCTGCACGATATCCGCTTTGTCGAGGATGACTGGGAAAGCCCTACGCTCGGTGCATGGGGCTTGGGTTGGGAAGTCTGGTGTGACGGGATGGAAGTGTCGCAATTTACCTACTTTCAGCAGGTTGGCGGGCATGACTGCCACCCTGTCTCGGGCGAGTTGACTTATGGGTTGGAACGTCTGGCAATGTATGTTCTGGGCGTCGATCATGTGATGGACATGCCCTTCAACGCGCTGGACGCACTGATCCCGCTCAGCTATGGTGACATCTTCCGCCAGACCGAGCAGGAATATTCGCGCCACAATTTCCACGCCGCCACCACGGAAACGCTGTTGCGCCATTTCGAGGATGCCGAAGCCGAGTGCCGCCAGTTGCTGGAGGCCCCCGCCGAAGACCCCGCAACGGGCAAGCGCATTATCATGGCGCATCCGGCCTATGACCAATGCATCAAGGCCAGCCATCTGTTCAACCTGCTGGATGCGCGCGGGGTTATCTCGGTGACCGAACGGCAGGCCTATATCGGACGTGTGCGCAGCCTTGCCAAACTCTGCGCCGATGCGTTCGTGCAGACCGAAGCGGGCGGGGTCGCAGCGTGACGGGGCGTATTCTGGTCAGCTTTTTGCTGCTTGCAACCGTGTTGGCAGGGGTCGGGACCTATTACTTTCAGGTCTATGCTTTCTATGACGAATTGCCCGAACAGCGCAGCATCCGCCTGACACCGATCGGTGCGGCGGCATCGCAGGAGTTTGCGGTTCAGAATTTTCGAGGCATCGATTCCGACAGCTCTCCCATCCGCTACCGCGCCTGTTTCGAGATAGACGTGGACCCTGCCCAACTGACCCCCTACAGCCGCGCAACGCCGCTGAACGCGCCGGGCTGGTTCGACTGTTTCGATGCAGGCACGCTGACCGAAGCCTTGCGAGACGGGAGCGCACAGGCGGTCATGGGCGAGGCGAATATCAGCTATGGCATTGACCGCGTTGTTATCCTGATGGATGGACGCGGCTATTCATGGCAACAGATCAACCCCTGTGGCGAGGCCCATTTTGATGGCGACCCTGTCCCCCAAGGCTGCCCGCCGCCCCCAGAACGCAGAGATTGACCCATGTCTGACCTACTGATCGAGCTGTTCTCCGAAGAAATTCCCGCGCGTATGCAGTCGGGCGCGTCTGACGCGCTCAAGCGGCTGGTGACCGATGGTCTGGTCGAGGCTGGCCTGACCTATGCCCATGCGCAGGCTTTCGCTACACCGCGCCGCCTTGCATTGGCAGTGCAGGGCTTGTCCGAGCATTCGCCCACCACGCGCGAGGAACGGCGCGGGCCTAAAGTCGGCGCGCCGGAGAAGGCGGTTGAAGGGTTCTTGCGCTCGACCGGGCTGAGCATGGATGATCTGGAAATCCGCGACGACAAGAAGGGCCAGGTCTATGTCGCTTCTGTCGTGACCGAAGGGCGCGCGGCCCCTGCCATCGTGGCCGAGGTGCTGGAGAATGCGATCCGCAATTTCCCTTGGCCCAAATCCATGCGCTGGGGTGACGGGAGTTTGCGTTGGGTGCGGCCCTTGCATTCGATCCTGTGCATCCTCAGCACGGATTCGGGGGCCGAAGTGGTGCCGCTTTGCGTGGACGGGATGGCCGCTGGCGATACGACACGCGGGCACCGCTTCATGGCGCCGGATGTATTTCCTGTCGTAAATATAGATGATTACGCGGCAAAGCTGAAGCGTGCCAAGGTCATTCTGGACCCGGCCGAGCGCGCGGATCATATCTGGAACGAGGCCAGCCAGATGGCCTTTGCATCCGGGCTGGAACTGGTCGAGGATCGCGGCCTGCTGGCTGAGGTGGCGGGGCTGGTCGAATGGCCCGTGGTGCTGCTGGGCCGGATTGAGGAGCAATTTCTGGGCCTTCCGCCCGAAGTGCTGCAAACCTCAATGAAAGAGCACCAGAAATTCTTCTCTCTGCGCGACCAGAAATCCGGGCAGGTTGTGGGCTTCGTGACCGTTGCCAACCGCGAAACGGTTGACGGTGGCGCGACGATTCTTGCGGGCAACCAGAAGGTTCTGGCAGCCCGACTGTCAGATGCGAAATTCTTTTGGGACAATGACTTGCGCAGCATTGCTGATGTCGGACTTGACGGTATGGGCGCAGGGCTGTCGGATGTGACCTTCCACAATAAACTCGGGTCACAAGCTGACCGCGTGGCACGCATTGTAGCCCTTGCGCGCGAGATTGCGCCGCTGGTCGGGGCCGATGCGGAACAGGCCGCTTTGGCGGCACGCGTGGCGAAATCGGACCTGCGGTCTGAAATGGTCGGCGAGTTCCCCGAATTGCAGGGCTTGATGGGCAGCTATTATGCGCGGGAAGCGGGCCTGCCCGAAGACGTGGCGCGCGCCTGTGTGGAGCATTACCAACCGCTGGGGCCATCGGATTCCGTGCCGTCCTCACCGGTTTCTGTGGCCGTGGCTTTGGCCGACAAGATCGACACGCTGACAGGGTTCTGGGCGATTGATGAGAAGCCCACGGGGTCGAAAGACCCCTACGCGCTGCGCCGTGCCGCGCTGGGGGTTATTCGGTTGGTGTTGGGGAATGATTATCGGATGAAGTTGAATGATGTTGCCGCTGATGCCGCTTTCCTCAACCAACTCCACGTGGCTACTTCGGCAGCATTAAATCTTGGTGTCGCGGTTTCTGAGGCGTTACGCAAGATGTCAGAATCCACAGATAGCTTTCCCAAAGCTTTAGCGTTTCTGAAGTCTTTTGGTGAAAAGACTGCGCAGAATGAATTCGAATTAGAAGTTTCGAATGTCGCGGAAAAGAGTCACCCTTTTGATGGAATTGAGAGGGTAGCGAGAGGGAACGCAGCCGACCTCCTCACCTTCTTCCACGACCGCCTCAAGGTCCACCTCCGCGAGCAGGGCATCCGGCATGACGTGATCGACGCCTGCCTTGCCATGCCGGGCAATGACGACCTGACCCTGCTGGTCAAACGCGCCGAGGCGCTGAGCGCCTTCCTGAAGACCAGCGATGGTGAAAACCTGCTGCAAGGGTTCAAGCGCGCAAATAACATTCTGACGAAAGAGGAAGCCAAGGACGGGGTTGAATATTCCTATGGCCCTGACGCCAAATTGGCCGAAACAGACGAGGAACGCGCGCTGTTCAAGGCGCTCGATCAGGCCGAGGGGGCGATCACCCCTGCCATGCAGGCCGAGGATTTCGCCGCCGCCATGACGGCAATGGCAGGTCTGCGCGCGCCGATTGATGCGTTTTTTGAGGCTGTGCAGATCAATGCAGACAACCAGATAGTGCGGCGTAACCGTTTGAACCTGCTGCACCGCATTCGCGCGACATGCCTGCAAGTGGCTGATCTGACACGGGTTGAAGGGTAGTGTTTGCCGCCTCACACAAGATACCCGATGACTGCTTGGAGGGCTTTGCGGGTGGTGGATGTTAGCGCGAAGCCGCGCAGCGTCGGGCCGCGGTGCGGCGATCCAAGATTCAATCTGTAGCGCTTTATGCCGGCCAAATCCGCAAAAGATCAAAGCTATGCTCAGGCAGCAGCCAAATTGCCGTGCCGTGGGGGCGGCCCGGCGATGCGCGGCGGGCTGACGCCCTTGATTCCGCGCAGAACCAGCCAGCGACCGGCGGCTTCGTCCCGCATAGCGGCCTCTCGTGAAGGCATCGCGTAGGGCGCGGGAACCTTTTGTCAGGTGGCGAACACTAGGGGCTTGGTACAGGCGACAGGGCAGCGATAACAAATCCTTGAGTCCCCGGCGCATTGGCCTATGCTGCGCCGCAGCCACAAGGTGCC
>SLAT01000248.1 GCA_007126715.1 Roseinatronobacter sp. | reverse complement strand
GCATCGCGGGGCTGCGCCCGCCGCAAGGTGGCAGGATCGAGATATTCGGCAAGGATGCGCTGAACTGCTCCGAATCCGAACGCCGCGAGATAGATCAGCGCATGGGGGTCATGTTTCAGGACGGGGCGTTGTTTTCCAGCCTTACGGTGCGTGAAAATGTCGAAGTGCCAATGCGGACATTGCAGGGACTGGATGCTGGGATGCGACGAGAGCTTGCGGACCTGAAAATCTCCATGTCGGGTCTGCCTTATGCTGCGGGCGACAAGTATCCGTCCGAGTTGTCGGGCGGTATGCGCAAACGCGCAGGCCTTGCCCGTGCGCTGGCACTGGACCCGGAGATCGTCTTTCTGGACGAACCGACCGCCGGGTTGGACCCGATAGGCGCATCCGCCTTTGACGAATTGATCAGCGCCTTGTCAGAGACGCTCGGTCTGACCGTTTTTCTGGTTACGCATGATCTGGACACGCTGCACGCGACATGTGACCGCATTGCGGTTCTGGCGGAAAAACGGGTGCTGTATACAGGGACCATGGCTGATATGCTAACCATCGAACACCCTTGGGTGCATGAGTATTTTCACGGACCGCGCGCGCGCGCAGCCGTCGAAACACAGGAAAGGACAGGCTGAGGCATGGAGACTCGGGCCAATTACGTTCTGATCGGTATTTTCGCCTTGCTGGGGTTTCTGGGCGTGCTGGGCTTCTTTCTTGCCTTTGGAAAATTCCAGCTGGACCGGCAATTCGCTTATTATGATGTGCGTTTCGATGCTGTATCGGGCCTTTCGCGTGCCGCTGATGTGCGCTTTGCCGGATTGCTTGTCGGGCAGGTTGTCGATGTGCGGCTTTCGCCGGATGGTGATGGAACCGTCATGGTGCGGTTGGAAGTGGACCGTGACACGCCTGTGCGCGCCGACTCTGTCGCAACGGTGGACAGTTCGGGCATTACGGGTGTGTCCTTTGTTGCAATCTCAACCGGCACGCAGGCCGCACCGCTGATCAATGACCGCGCCGATGTCCCGGAACTTGAAGCTGGCCGATCGACCATCCAGTCGTTGACGGAAGGCGCGCCACGCATCCTTGCCGAAACGCTTGATGTGCTTGAACAGGTCAACCGCTTGTTAGGCGAGGAGAACCAGACAAAGGTTTCCAATATCCTGACCAATGTCGAAAGTTCGACCGGGGAATTGTCGCGCGCGCTTGATAACTTCTCCGGCTTTACTGACACGATCGCCGAAGCCACAGCCACATTCGCAGAATTCAGCGACAATCTGGAACCGATCCTGTTGCAGGCAGAAAAGACTGTCGAAAGCCTGCAATTCGCGATTGATGAATTCGCGCTTCTGGCAACGGAGTCGCGGATCACCTTTGAGACGGGTACTGCAACATTGCTGACTGTCGAGAATTTTGTCGAAACCGATCTTGACGCGATGGTGACAGACCTGCGCAGCGCCGCCGATCTGGTCGGGCGCGAGATCGAGGCTTTCTCGCGCGAAGCACAGAGCATGTTTGGCGAATTTAGCCGCACTGGCGCTGCCGCGACCGAAAGACTCGAGGCACTGGACCCTGCGCTGGCAAGGTTGGAGCCGCTTCTGGCCCGCGCCGATACCACATTTGAAACTGTCGAACGTATGGCCGGCAATGTCGATACGCTGGTTTCCGGTGATGGGGCGGCCCTTGTTGCCGAAGCGCGTGAAATGGTGGCGCTTGCACGCGATGCCGCTGCATCGGTTGCAACTGTGGCTGAAAATGACCTGCCCGTTATCATGGATGATGTGCGCGCGGCCACCGCCGATATCCGGCAAGTGGTCAACACAGTCGGTGAAGATCTGGCGCAAGTCTCTGGCCGGGTTGAGGAATTGAGCGCGGGTGGCCTGCGCACGCTTGATCAGGTGACCGAAACATTCGCGAATGCCAATACCACGCTGGGTGCCATAAACCGTGCGCTGGAAACCAGCGAAGGGGCCATTCAGGCGGCAGAGCGCGCCTTTATCGGGGCTGACAGGGTGATCAATGAAGAAGTCGGCCAGATTACCGAAGACTTGCGCGATGTGTTGTCGCGTCTTGGCCGTGCTGTCGATGCCGTGTCAGAGGATATTCCAGAAGTCACCGCCGATCTTCGCCGTACGGCAGATTCTGCGGCCCGCGCCTTTGACGATCTGGGCCGCCTTTTGCGCGAAAGCTCTGGCCCTGTGCGCGACTTTACCACTTCAGGTTTGCCCAACATCACCCAGCTTGCCCGTGAAACGCGCGGCCTTATCACGAATCTCGACCGCCTTACCCGCCAGATCGAGCGTGATCCCGCGCGCTTCCTTCTTAACCGCCAGACGCCGGAGTTCAGAAGATGACAGTCACACGACGTAATTTGCTAACCGGGGCAGGGGCTATGGCCCTGCTGTCAGGCTGTGGGGCGCTATCTGCAATTGGCGATGCCACAACACCGCTGGACGCTTATGAATTGCGTGCACCGGCCTTGCCACAGGCTGGCCGGATGTTGGGGCGCGCGCTGAGCGTTGAATTGCCCACCTCCTCCGGGGCGCTGGAAACCGACCGCATCCTGATCAAACCCAACGCAGTGCAATCGCTTTATCTGCCCGGTGCCCGCTGGTCTGATCAGGCACCTGCCATGTTCCAAACGGTGATGTTGCGCGCGTTTGAGGATACGGGCGCCTTGTCCTATGTCGGGCGCAGGCCGTTGGGTGGTTCAGGCGATTTCGCCCTGATTTCCGAGATCACGGATTTTCAGGCCGAATTGTCCGAGGATGGCAATTCTGCAATTGCCCGTATCCGGCTGACGGCGCGCATGGTGCGCGAATCTGATGCACGTGTGATGGCGCGGCGCAGTTTTCAGGCACTGGCACCTGTCGCATCCACTGAAACGTTGGATATCGTGCAGGCTTTCAATGTAGCCTCTGACGAGGTGTTGGGTGATCTGGTCCGTTGGGGGCTGGAAGTGATCGGGCTTCGCCTGCCCGTAAATTGATCTCATGCCGGTTGGGTGCCGGATTATATTGAATTGATTGGATGATCTGGCGTGTTGCGCTCGCTCTATGATTGGACACTCTCGCTAGCACGCCACCCGAACGCCTTGTGGGCGCTGGCGGTGGTTGCGTTCATCGAAAGCTCTGTGTTTCCGATACCCCCTGACGTGCTGATGATCGCCATGATCGTGGCGCG
>SLAT01000028.1 GCA_007126715.1 Roseinatronobacter sp. | reverse complement strand
GACCCGCAGACCTGACCTAGGGGATGAAAGTTGTGCACTGTTCACGGTCATGTCACAAGAATGAGATAAAAACCTTATGGTTTTCATAGGGTTGTCAAAAACAAAAAAATAACGTTTACTTTCAGATAGTTATATATCTGCCTATTTTTTAAGCAATTCGGGAATTGACCATTGAATCAAGGGAAAATGCACGCAATCCAGTTTCTTTCCACAAAGTTATCCACAGGTTCCGTGGACATGATTCAGGTTGTAGGAACGCCGAAAACATTGCAGAGCCAGAGAGAATCACGCAAATCAATGGACCATGTCAGACGAATCCGAAGAAACCATTAAAGGCGGTTCTGAAACGCGGGGTCATGCCTGCATTCAGTCCTATCTGAAGACGCTGGACAAATCACCCGGCGTCTACCGGATGCTGAACGAAAAATCCGAAGTGCTTTATGTCGGCAAGGCGCGCAATCTGCGCGCGCGCGTGTCGAATTATGCGCGCCCTTCGGGGCATTCGGCGCGGATCGCGCGGATGATCTCGGAAACCACGTCGATGATGTTCCTGACCACGCGCACCGAGACTGAGGCGTTGCTACTTGAGCAGAACCTCATCAAGCAATTGAAACCGCGCTACAACGTGCTGTTGCGCGACGATAAAAGCTTTCCCTATATCCTGCTGCCCAAGGACCACGCCTTTCCGCAATTGCGCAAGCATCGCGGTCGGCGCGCGACCAAGGGCAGTTATTTCGGCCCGTTCGCCAGCGCGGGGGCCGTGAACCGCACGCTGAACCAGTTGCAGCGTGTCTTCTTGCTGCGCAACTGTACGGATTCGGTATTCAACAGCCGCTCTCGGCCCTGTCTGCTGTACCAGATCAAGCGTTGCTCGGCGCCTTGCGTGGGCTACATCTCCGAAGACGACTATGCCGCGCTTGTGGCGGATGCCGAACGCTTCCTGTCGGGCAAAAATACGAAAATACAGTCGCAACTGGCGCAAGAGATGGCAAAAGCCTCTGACGCGATGGAGTTTGAACGTGCCGCCGCCCTGCGTGACCGCATCCGCGCGCTGACCAATGTGCAGCAAAATCAGGGCATCAACCCGAAATCCGTGCCGGAAGCCGATGTGATCTCGGTGCATCTGGAAAAGGGGCAGGCTTGCGTGCAGGTGTTTTTCATCCGCGCCAATCAAAGCTGGGGCAACCGCGATTTCTACCCCGCCACGGGCGCGGGGGCAGAAGAACCGGAAATTCTGGAAGCGTTTCTGGGCCAGTTCTATGACAGCAAGGAACCGCCCCGGTTGGTGCTGCTGTCCCATGAGATCGAGAATACCGACCTGATGGGCGCGCTTCTGGCCGAACGCGCGGGCCGCAAGGTCGAGATTGCCACCCCGCAGCGCGGAGAAAAGGCAGAACTGGTCGAAAACGCGCTGCGCAATGCCCGCGAAAGCCTTGCGCGGCGCATGGCGCAGAATGCCGCACAGGGCCGCATGCTCGACGGGTTGGCCGAGGCGTTCGGGCTGGAGGCACCGCCAGCGCGGATCGAGGTTTATGACAACAGCCATATTCAGGGCACCGATGCTGTGGGCGCGATGATCGTGGCAGGCGCGGACGGGTTTTTGAAAAGCCAGTATCGCAAATTCAACATTCGCGGCGAAGGGCTGACGCCGGGCGATGATTTCGGCATGATGAAAGAGGTGCTGACCCGCCGCTTCGAACGCCTGTTGAAGGAAGACCCCGACCGAGAAGGCGAAACTTGGCCCGACCTGTTGCTGATCGATGGCGGGGCGGGACAGGTCAGCGTTGTGGCCGGGATCATGGCTGATCTGGGCGTCGATGACATTCCGGTGGTGGGGGTTGCCAAGGGCATTGACCGCGACGCGGGCAAGGAAGAATTCCACCGCCCCGGTGGCCGACCCTTCGCGCTGCGCCATAATGATCCGGTGCTGTATTTCATCCAGCGCCTGCGCGACGAGGCGCATAGATTCGCAATTGGCACGCATCGCGCCAAACGCGCCAAGGCGGTCAGCGCATCGCCACTGGACGGGATCGCAGGCGTGGGGCCGGGGCGCAAACGCGCGCTGCTGGCGCATTTCGGCTCGGCCAAGGCCGTGGCGCGGGCTGGTCTGTCTGATTTGCAGGCCGTAGATGGCATTTCCGAGGCGCTGGCGCAGGTCATCCATGACCACCTGAACGAAAGGTAACGCCATGCAGCGTATCGTCATTCTAACCGGTGCCGGGTTGTCTGCCGAAAGCGGGTTGGGCACATTTCGTGACAAGGACGGGCTGTGGACGAAATATGACCTTGAGGATGTGGCAACCCCCGAAGGCTTTGCCCGCAACCCCGCCTTGGTGCATGAGTTCTACAATGCAAGGCGGGCAAATTGTCTGGAAGCAATGCCGAATCCCGCACATCTGGCCCTTGCGCGCCTGCAACACGCATGGCCGGATCGGGTGACACTGGTCACGCAGAATGTCGATGACTTGCTGGAAAGGGCGGGGGCGGCATCGGTGATCCATATGCATGGAGAATTGACACGCGCGCTTTGTGGGGCTTGCGCGCATCGCTGGGCTGCACCCGCTGTCATGGCCCCGAAAGACCCTTGCCCCGCCTGCGCCGCGCCTGAAACACGCCCCGACATCGTCTGGTTTGGCGAATTTCCCTATCATATGGCGCGCATTGACGCCGCATTGGCGCAGGCAGACCTGTTTGTGGCCATCGGCACGTCGGGCAATGTCTATCCGGCGGCGGGGTTCGTGCAGGAAGCCAGTCTTGCAGGCGCGCGCACATTGGAATTGAATCTGGAACCTTCGGCCACCGCCTCGATGTTTGACGCGGCAAGGTTCGGTCCTGCAAGCAAGGTCGTGCCGGACTGGGTGTCTGAGGTGTTGCGCGAGGGAGTGCCGTAAGAGGGTTGGGAAGCCGCCTTCAGCCTGCCCCATACCCTCGTGTTCGCCACCTGACGAAGCTGCCCAATGACAGCTTTGAGGGCTTTGCGGACGGTGGGGCTGGGTACAAAGCCGCGCAGCGTCGGGCCGCGGTGCGGCGATCCTGCCTTCGATCTATAGCGCTTTATGCTAGCCTAACCCGCAAAAGATGAAAGCTATGCACTGGCAGCAGCCAAATCGCCGTGCCGTGGGGGCGGCCCGGCGATGCGCGGCGGCCTTCGGCCTTTGCTCCGCGCAGCTAAAAGCAGATGAACGACCGCTATGTC
>SLAT01000346.1 GCA_007126715.1 Roseinatronobacter sp. | reverse complement strand
CTGAGCATAGCTTTGATCTTTTGCGGATTTGGCCGGCATAAAGCGCTACAGATTGAATCTTGGATCGCCGCACCGCGGCCCGACGCTGCGCGGCTCGGCACCCATCCCCAACGTCCGCAAAGCCCTCAATGCCGCCGTTTGCGTCATCAGCGTTTTTTCCACTCGCAGTCCCATTTAATGCAAAGGGGGCCATACTGGCCCCCGTCGCAAATTCATGGTTCCCAAGGCAGCGCTGCAAAAATGGCTGCCTCAGCTTATTGGTTCAAACCCGCTCGACTGTAACCTTGCCTGCATCAAATGCCAGGTATTCACGCAACTCGGCAGCTTCCGGTGTGGGGTCGGTCAGGCTATAGGCGGCATTCTGGATCATGCCTTCCGGGCTTGAGACGTGGAAATGCACCCCGGTTCCACGGTCGTCACAGATAAAGGGCCGGTCAGATGCGTCCAGCACAGCAGAGGCAATATCTTCGCGTGGGAAATAGATTACGAAAGGGAAGTCGCGTTGCAGCAGTTCCAGCGCGCGGGTGCTTTCGCCAATAACCGCTCCGTTGGCGCGAACGACCCATTTGCCAACCGCTGGGTAAATTCTGACATTGCTCATCTTGCTTCGTTCCTCTCGATTATTGTTTAGCGGCACTATTGCAGGCTCGGCACGCAAAGGCAAAGCGGGCAAAAGCGCGCAATTGGCAATTTACATGGGTTTGCAAGCTTCTCTCAGCCACGCAGCGGTCGTGTCACTTACCAATGGCTGAAGCAAGGTTGCCACGCGCGCATGGTAGGCGTCAAGCCAGGCACGCTCTTGCGGGCAAAGCATGCTGGCCTGCACCAGCCTGCGATCAATCGGGGCAAGGGTGAGGGTTTCGAATTCCAGCCAGTCGCGCGCATCGCCCCCTTCCGGGGCCTCGCCCTTGCGCACGGCAATCAGGTTTTCAAGGCGGATCCCGAACGCGCCTTCGCGGTAGTAGCCCGGTTCGTTGGACAGAATCATCCCTTCGGCAAGTGGGACATTGCTGACCCGCGACAGCCGCTGTGGCCCTTCATGGACGGACAGAAAAGCGCCCACACCATGCCCGGTGCCATGATCGTAATCCAGACCTGCCAGCCATAACGGGTAACGCGCCAGCGCATCAAGGTGACTACCAGCCACACCGCGCGGAAACCTTGCCCGAGAGATTGCGATCATCCCTTGCAGAACGCGGGTAAAACATTCGACCTCTTGCGTGCCGACAGGGCCTATTGCGATGGTGCGTGTGATGTCGGTGGTTCCATCCAGGTACTGCCCCCCGGAATCGACCAGCATCAGGTCGCCCGGCATCAGATGGCGGTTGCTGGCCTCGGTCACGCGGTAATGTACTATCGCTCCGTTCGGGCCAGAGCCTGCGATTGTATCAAAGCTGATATCTTCCAACGCGCCGGTCGCGACACGGAACTGTTCCAGTCGGCGGGCAATGTCGATCTCGCTTAGCGCGTGGTCGGGATTGTCCAGAAGGGATCTGGACTGTCCATCCAGCCAGCACAGAAACTCTGCCATGGCAGCCCCGTCGCGCAGATGGGCCGCACGCGCGCTCGCCAGTTCGGCCTTGGTCTTGCGGGCCTTGGGCATAGTGCAGGGGTCTTGCATGAAGGATATGTCAATATTGGCTTCGCGCAAGATATCCACCACGGCCAGTGGGACAGTGGCCTTGTCCAGCCGGACCGGGCCTGAAAGGGTGCGCAGTGCGGGGCTGAAGGCTTCGGACGGGCGGATGCTGACGCCCTCATCCAAATCCAGATCGGAGCATTTGGACGGCGCCGTAAACAGATCGACGCGCCCGTCATCATGCACGATCGCGAACCCTTGCAAGACGGGCAACCGTGGCAGATCACCCCCCCGAATGTTGAGCAGCCAGCAAATGCTGTCAGGCTGGGTCAATACTGCGGCGCGCTGGCTGTTTTCACTGAGCGATCTTGCCAGATCAGCGCGCTTTTCCTGCGATGACCGGCCCGCCAAAGCCTCTGGGTAGTTTCGAGCCGGGGCCATTGGCGCGGCAGGCCGGTCGAGCCAGAGCGGATCAATCTGATTGGCGACGCGGCGCAATGTGATGGCGCTGCCCGAAAGCTCCGATTGCAGGGATTCAATCTCTTTAGGTGTGTGAAGCCAAGGATCAAAGCCGATGACAGCCCCGTCCGCACAAGCGGCGCGCAGCCAGGTTGCAGGCGAGGTTTCGGGCCAGTTGACAGGAGTAAAATCTGCAGCGCATTGCAGTCGCGCCTGAACGCGGTACCGCCCATCTACAAATAACCCTGCGAGATCTGGCAGCACAATGCAGAACCCTGCCGACCCCGTAAAGCCGGTCAGCCAGGCCAGGCGTTCGTCACATGCTGCGACATACTCGCCTTGGTGCGCGTCGGCGCGGGGCAGGATATAGCCATCAATTCCCAGATCCTGCAAAGCCATACGCAATTCTGCCAGCCGTGGCGGGCCGTCTTCGGGACGGGTCGAGGCGGTGTAGGTCTGAAACATGCGCGATCCTTGGTGTACTGGGCTTTTGTGTACTTGGCCTTGGTGTTCTTGGCTGGGCGTGTGTAAGTGGTAGTGTTGGCTAGCGGGTTGGTCAATGGCACCACTGCGCAGTCAGGGAAATGTCGAGGTTTTGAGCGCAGATAGCCAAACCCGCTGATGCGGAATATCATTCGGGGTTGGTATCGCTGCGTATGGGGGAACGGATCGCGGGTCGAATAACCCGTTGATTTTTAATTTTGCACGATTTTTTTTGAAACACTTCGTTCTTTTCAACCGTATGAAACATGTAACCAAAAAGGCGCGCACAAAAACGATGCTGGACCGTCATATCCGCCCCTTCATTGACCCGCCCTTGAACAAACTGGGGCGTCGCGTTGCGCTTATGGGTTTGAGTGCAGATACAGTCACGCTTGCCGGGCTGGCTTTGGGGCTTGCTGCCGGGCTGGCAATTGTCTTGGAAGCGTTTTTTGTGGCCATCCTCTTTATTCTGGCCTCGCGACTTGCGGATGGGTTGGACGGGGCTGTTGCGCGCGCGCGCGGGGTCACAGATTTTGGCGGTTATCTGGATATAACTTGTGACTATGTGTTTTACGCGACAATTCCGCTGGCCTTTGTGGTTCTTGACCCACAGGCACATGGCGTGGCGGGTGCGTTCCTGCTGCTGAGCTTCTATGTGAATGCAGGGTCTTTTCTTGGATTTGCAGTATTGGCAGAAAGGAAAAAGATGCGCAGTGATGCGCATGGTGTCAAAACACTCTATTTCACAGGGGGACTGTTGGAAGGGACTGAAACAATTGCGTTTTTCTTGCTTCTGTGCCTTTTTCCAACATATTTCATCCCGCTCTCTTTGGGGTTCGGGGTATTATGCCTGGTCACCGCATTGGCGCGCGTTCTGTTGGCAGCTAAGGTTTTCCGGGATTGAAAACCAGTGCTTTCACCTCGTGTTGCCGTGCATGTTACAAGCACATGCGGGTCGCGCCCTGATCGACTCGATGCATAACAGCGCTTAACCCTTTATTTACGAACTTCGCCTTTACTCTCCCTTAGTAAACGGCTTGGTGATGGGGTACGAGGTGGCATATGACGAACGTATATCGTCGCTCAAAGATACCAATCCCGTGCTGGAGCTTGCCATAAGAACCAGACAGACCGCGACACGCAAGCCACTTGGTCAAATTCTACTGGATATGGGGTTGGTCAGCAGTGACAATCTGTTGCTCGCCCTCGAAGCCCAATCTAGGCAGGTCGGCTATCTGGGCGATATTCTGATAGCACGCAACCTGATCTCCGAAGATCAGTTAACCGCTGCTCTGGCGCGCCAGTATCAAACAAGCTATTTCACGCAGTCTCAGCCACTTCCAGACCCGGTTCTGATCGACCGATTGGGCTTGCAACGGTGTCTGCAACTGCAATGCCTGCCTTGGCAGCGCGCCGGTGATGTGACCGTGATCGCCTCTGCGCGTCCTGCCCAATTTGAACAACATCGGGGTGAATTGGAGGCGCTGTTCGGTCCCCTGGCAATGGTCATCATAGGCGAAGCGTGCCTTCACAACGCCTTGCTGAAAACGCGCCGCAACCGCATGAAACTTTGGGCCGAAACCTGCGTGGCAGAAGCCGAGAGTTGCCGAAAACTGCACTCGCGCTGGTTTGGCAATGTTTTATGCCTTTGCGCTGCGTCGCTGGTGGCGTTGGCCGTAATTGATCCGCTGCGCGTTATGATGGCGCTTACATTTCTGGCGTCCTTCTTTCTGTTGATAAACTCCATTCTCAAGATCGCCGCTGCATTTGCGATCCATCGCTACCGCCCAAAATTCGTCCCGCCACCCACAGCCGCCAACCAGTTTGTACGCCACCGCAAGCCAGTGGTCTCTATCCTCGTGCCATTGCATAACGAGCCGAAGGTTGTCCGGCGGCTGATCAACCGACTGTCCCGCCTGACCTGGCCGCGGGAGTTGCTGGATATTCTGATTGTGGTGGAAGAACATGATCATGCCACGCGCGCCGCACTTGCCACCTGTGAGTTGCCGCGCTGGATGCGGGTGATCGCGGTGCCGGATGCACCCCTCAAGACCAAACCGCGCGCGTTGAATTATGCGATGCTTTTCGCGCGCGGAACAATTATCGGTGTTTATGATGCAGAAGACGCCCCGGAACCGGCGCAGATTCACAAGGTTGTCGCGTGTTTTCAGAGCGGTCCGCCCAATCTGGCCTGTGTCCAAGGGGTGCTGGATTTCTACAATTCCCGCGAGAACTGGCTGTCGCGGTGTTTCGCAATCGAATATGCGACCTGGTTCCGCGTCATCCTGCCGGGAATGCAGCGCCTTGGGCTGGCGGTTCCACTGGGCGGCACAACTTTGTTTTTTCGCCGCGACATACTAGAGGCTCTGGGCGGCTGGGATGCGCATAATGTGACCGAAGACGCCGATCTGGGCATCCGGCTTGCGCGGCATGGATATTACACGCAACTGCTGGATACAGTGACGCTGGAAGAGGCAAACTGCCGCCCCATTCCCTGGATCAAACAACGCTCGCGCTGGCTCAAGGGCTATGCGGTGACATGGCTTGTGCATATGCGCGCCCCGCGGCAATTATGGCGCCAGCTTGGCCCCCGGCAATTTTTCGGGGTTCAGGTCTTGTTCCTTGGGACATTGGTGCAATTCATGCTGGCACCTTTGCTTTGGAGTTTCTGGCTGATGCTCATTGGGCTGGGCCACCCGCTTCAGGCGCAGTTTGGATCGGCGGTCATGATAGGGTTTGTGACGGTTTTTCTGCTCTCAGAGGCCGTGACGATAAGTGTTGGTCTCATGGCGCTCAGGTCACGCGCGCATCGCCACCTCCGGCCGTGGCTGCCCGCTTTACACGGATATTTTCCTTTGGCTGTACTGGCCGTCTACAAGGCGCTTTATGAATTGATCGTCGCGCCATTTTACTGGGACAAGACCGCCCATAGCGATCACGAAGCCGCCTGCGACAGCTTGCAGATGGCCCGGTCGACCAGCTAGGCTGCGGATGTGGACCTTGCGGCAGCTTAAGGGTACGACAAGTTCGCAGGGTTTAAAGTCGAGTGTCCATAATGTTGTATTTTCTCAAGCATAAACTGGTGCTTCTGGCCACCCCGAAAACAGGGAGCACAGCGCTGGAACAGGCTTTGGCTCCGCTGGCTGATATCGTCTTGCAGGGCGATCCGCGTATCAAGCATTGTACCTTTCAACGCTATAAGTGGCGGATGGAAAAATTCATCCAGATATTTGAAGATGACGCGCCGCAAACCGCAGCCGTGATCCGCCATCCGGAAGACTGGCTTGGCAGTTGGTTCCGGTTTCGCCATGGCAGTTGGCTGAACGGCACGGCGCGCAGCACGCGGGGGCTCAGTTTCGACCAGTTCGTCGAAGGTTACTTGTCCGAACCGCAGCCCGCCTTCGCCGCCATCGGCCAACAGGCGCGTTTCCTGACCCATCCCAAGACGGGTGAGACAGTGACCTATCTATACCGCTACGACGCCATGTCCGAATTCGTGGCATTTCTCGAACAGCGCCTTGGCACCACGATCACCCTCGGGCGCCACAACGTCTCGCCCGAGCAAGAGGTCAGCCTTGCTCCCGCATTGCGGTCGCGTCTCGAACAGCGCTATGCAGAAGATTATGCTCTTTATGACAATGCCTTGGGCAAGCACCCGGGCTGAGGGCTTGCCTTGTGCATCCGAAAGGCGGCACAATAAAGCCGCAGACAAATTTCGGGGGATAACATGAGCTTGGAGACACGCATCGCACAGGCCCGTGGCGAAGCGCCGGCAGATACGGTTTTGCGCGGTGCGCAGGTTCTTTGCACGGTCACTGGCGCGTTGCTCAAGGGCGATGTCGCGATTTCCGACGGTATCATCATCGGGGTCGGCGAAAGCTATGACGGGCACGAGATTATTGATGTGTCGGGGCAAGTGCTGGTCCCAGGTTTCATTGATACGCATTTGCACATCGAATCCTCGCTGGTCACCCCGTTCGAGTTTGACCGCTGCGTGGCTCCGCGCGGGGTCACAACGGCGATCTGCGACCCCCACGAAATTGCGAATGTCGCAGGCAGTGAAGGTATCCGCTACTTCCTCGACGCGTCCATGCGGACGGTCATGGATATCCGGGTGAACCTGTCGTCCTGTGTGCCCTCAACGCATATGGAAACTGCAGGGGCCGATCTGGATGCGCAGGCGCTGCTCGCCTTGGCTGATCACCCGCAAGTCCTCGGTCTGGCAGAGTTCATGAACTTCCCCGGTGTCATTCACCGCGACCCGGGGTGTATGGAGAAACTGCATGCCTTTGCCGGTCGCCATATAGACGGACATGCCCCGCTGCTTTCGGGGCGCGACCTGAACGCCTATGTCACCGCAGGTATCCGCACAGAACACGAATCTACCAGCGCCGATGAGGCGCGCGAAAAACTTCAAAAAGGGTTGCGCTGCCTGATCCGCGAAGGCTCTGTCAGCAAGGACATGGTCGCACTTGCGCCGCTTCTGACACCTGTCACTGCGCCCTATATGTGCCTGTGCACGGATGACCGAAACCCGCTGGACATTGCCGAGCACGGCCATCTCGACCATATGATCCGATCCCTGATCGCGATGGGCTGCGACACGCTTGCGGTCTACCGTGCGGCAACACTCTCTGCCGCCGAGGCGTTCGGTCTGAAAGATCGTGGCCAGATCGCGCCCGGCAAGCGCGCTGATATCGTTGCGCTGCCAAACCTTGCCGAATGCCGCGCCACGCTGGTTCTATGCGCGGGGCGTGTGGTGAATGACGCAGCCTTCGCCGCGCGAGAGGTGATTGCCCCTGTCGCGCGCCATTCGGTCCGCGCGCCGAAAGTCGCAGGGCAAGATTTCCGGCATGCCGCAAATATCCCCGAAACCTCCGTAATCGGAATTATCGAAGGCAAGATCATTACCGAACATCTGCGCGAAACGATTGCACCGGAACAGGGTGACAAGCGTCCCGATCCTGCCCGCGATCTGCTGCGCGTGGCCGTGGTTGAACGGCATGGCAAAAACGGCAACATCGCAACCGGATTCGTGCGCGGATTTGGTATGAAGCAGGGCGCAATCGCGGCAACGGTCGCGCATGATCATCACAATATCGTCGCGGTTGGCGCCGATTATGACGACATCGCGCTGGCCGTGAACCGCTTGTCAGAAATCGAGGGCGGATTTGTAGTAGCCTCGCAGGGCAAGATTCTGGCCGAACTGCCCCTGCCTGTAGCGGGGCTGATGTCGCTGGAACCCTATGAAGCCGTGCATGCCAATCTTGTCGATTTGCGCAAAGCCGCCAAATCCTTGGGCGTCACCCTGCAAGAACCGTTCTTGCAACTTGCCTTCATTGCATTGCCCGTGATCCCGCATCTGAAGATCACCGATTTCGGCATGGTCGATGTGGACCGTTTCGAAGTGATCTGACACGGCTTCATTTTCTTGCTGCAAATACTCCGGGGTCCGGGGCAGCGCCCCGGGGCCGGATCAATGCGCTTCTGCCCAGGTATCGCCAACCCCTGCATCTACGACCAGCGGCACATCCAGATGCAAAACAGGCTCCGCTGCCGCCTCCATCACGTCGCGCACCCGCGCCGTCACGGTTTCGACAGCATCTTCGGCCACCTCGAAAACCAGTTCGTCATGGACTTGCAGCAGCATCGTTGCGGGCAGATCAGCAATGACCTGCGGCACGCGGATCATCGCGCGGCGGATAATATCGGCGGCAGTACCCTGAATCGGCGCATTGATTGCCGCACGTTTGGCAAAGCCAGCGCCGGGGCCCTTTGTATTGATCTCTGGGGTATGTATGCGCCGCCCGAACAGTGTCTCGACCCGGCCTTCTTTCTTTGCAAATTCAACAGTGTCGTCCATATAGGCGCGGATGCCGGGAAAGCGCTCGAAATAGCGGTCGATGAAACCCTGTGCATCACTTCGCGGGATGCGCAAGTTACGCGCCAGCCCAAAGCCGGAAATCCCGTAAATCACACCGAAATTGATCGCCTTGGCCTGACGGCGGATTTCGGGTGTCATCTCGTCCATCGGCACATTGAACATTTCCGATGCTGTCATAGCGTGGATGTCCTGACCCTCTCGAAAGGCTTGTTTCAAACTGTCGATCCCCGCGATATGCGCCAGGATGCGCAACTCGATCTGGCTGTAATCCAGTGCCACCAGCTTATGCCCTGCCTCGGCCACAAAGGCGGTGCGGATGCGGCGGCCTTCCTCAGAGCGAATCGGGATGTTTTGCAGGTTCGGATCGGTCGAGGCCAGCCGCCCGGTCACGGCCCCGGTAATCACATAGGAGGTATGTACGCGGCCTGTTTCGGGGTGGATATGATCTTGCAGCGCGTCAGTATAGGTTGATTTCAGCTTTGACAGTTGCCGCCAGTCCAGTACGCGGGCGGGCAGGTCATGGCCTTCGGCGGCCAGATCCTCCAGAATATCCGCGCCAGTCGCATAGGCCCCGGTCTTGCCTTTCTTGCCACCCTCCAGTGACATCTTGTCAAACAGGATTTCGCCCAGTTGCTTTGGGCTTCCCACATTGAAACGCTCGCCTGCCAATTCGTAGATTTCGGCTTCCAGCCCGGCCATCTTCTGTGCAAACGCGTTCGACATGCGCGAGAGCACATCACGGTCTACCTTTATGCCGCTGCGTTCCATCTGCGCCAGAACCGGCACCAAGGGGCGGTCCAGTGTCTCATAGACGCGTGTGACCTGTTCGGTATGCAGCCTGGGTTTGAAGATTTGCCACAGGCGAAGGGTGATATCGGCATCTTCGGCGGCGTATCGCGTCGCGTCCTCGATCCCCACACGGTCGAATGTGATGGCAGATTTTCCGCTTCCCAGAAGCGTTTTTATCGAAATCGGCTGATGGTTCAGGTAGCGGTCCGAGAGGGTGTCCATGCCATGCCCGTGCAAGCCCCCGTGCAGCGCATAGGACATCAGCATCGTGTCATCAATCGGCGTGATCGTGATGCCGCGATTCGCAAAAATCTTGGCATCATATTTCATGTTCTGGCCAATCTTCAAAATGGCAGGGTCTTCCAGAACGGGTTTGAGCATTTCCAGAACCTGTTCCAGTGGCAATTGCCCCTCGACCAGTTCGGTTGCGCCAAACAGATCACCACCGCCCGCGCGGTGTGTCAGCGGGATATAAGCTGCATGGCCTGCGTCGATACATAGTGAAATTCCCACCAGTTCCGCGCGCATTTCATCAAGCGATGTGGTTTCCGTATCGACCGCTACATGGCCGACTTCCTCGATCCTTGCGATCCATGTCTTGAGCGTGTCCAGATCACGGATACAAACGTAGTCGGCGGATTTGATATCTGGCTGTTCGTTTGAAGGCAGCGCAACATCGTCATCCGAAGCGGTCGGCGATAAAGCGGGGGTGGCGGGCGGCTCGGTTCCGAAATGGTCGGCCACACGCCGCGTCAGGGTACGGAATTCCATCGTGTTGAGGAAATCCAGCAGTGCAGTTTCATCAGGAGCGCGGACCTCCAGATCATCAAGGGTGAAATCAAGTGGCGTCTGGTCGTCCAGCAGGACCAGCCGCTTCGAGATGCGGATCAGATCGGCATTATCGATAAGTGCTGCGCGGCGCTTGGGTTGCTTTATTTCCTCCGCGCGGTCCAGCAGCGTTTCCAGATCCCCATATTCGTTGATCAAAAGAGCAGCCGTCTTGATCCCGATCCCCGGTGCGCCGGGCACATTGTCGACCGAATCGCCTGCAAGTGCCTGCACATCGACCACCCGTTCGGGGCCAACGCCGAATTTCTCGCGCACTTCATCGACGCCGATCTGCTTGTTCTTCATCGCATCCAGCATCTCGACCCCACCGCCAACAAGCTGCATCAGGTCCTTGTCGGATGAGATGATGGTGACGCGCCCGCCTGCCTCTCGTGCCTGTCGGGCAAGGGTGGCGATGATGTCATCGGCCTCATAATCCTCGATCTCGATCGTGGCGAGGTTGAAGGCGCGGCTGGCATCGCGGGTCAGTGGAAATTGCGGGCGCAAGTCTTCGGGCGGCTCGGGGCGGTTGGCTTTATAAAGGTCGTAAATCTCGTTGCGAAAGGTCTTGGACGAATAGTCGAAGATCACGGCGGCATGGGTGGGCGCGTCAGCGCTGGCACCATTTTCGCCCAGATAACGCCACAGCATGTTGCAAAACCCCGCCACGGCCCCCACGGGCAGCCCGTCAGATTTGCGCGTCAGCGGCGGCAATGCGTGATAGGCGCGGAAGATATAGGCCGATCCATCGATCAGATGCAGATGGCAACCTTTTCCGAATGTCATCTTGCACATCTCCTTGTGTGAATTAGTCTTGGTGGTTTTGCGACCGTGTGTTTGAAGTTTAGAAGGGTATTTCATATGCGTCTGATCTATTCAATCGCAGCTTGTCTGGGGGTTTCGGTATCAGCCCCGGCATATGCGCTAAACCTGCCAGATTGCGTCTCCCGTCCTTATGAGAGCGACAGTTGCAGTCCCGTGGTTGCCTGCATGCCGGGTGACGGGGTGTATTTGGTGGGACGCGCCATAGGCTGGAACGAAGGCACGCTTGCAGGCATGACGAATACCGGTGTTGCCTGCACGGGCACATGGCGCGTGGGTCAGACCTTGCGTCTGGGCCATGCGCGCTTTTCTTGCGATGATGGGCTGGCAGGGCAGATGATCTACTATTATCAGGACAATGAAACGGGCACTGCACGCGGCACTGGATTCGTCAGCGGGCTCGGGCGCATTCGTGCCTGGTCAGGTCAGAATATTGTAGAGTTTCTGGATGCTAGCGGGCAACGGGTCGAGGGCGATGTCATGTGTGGCGAGACACCGATGCTGCTAAGCTGGCATCACGCAGCGGCGTCACCTTCTGCGAAATCGCGGTGAATGAAGCGCTTGTCGCAATAGGGGCATTCGACGGCCCCTGTTTCATGGCTGAGTGACAGCCAGACGCGCGGATGACCCAGCGCGCCCTCGCCGCCGTCACAGCATACCCGCATCGCGTTGACGATTTCGGTTTCGGGTGCGTCATGGGAAAACGGCGATGTCATGGTCTGTCTTGTCCTTGTCGCTGAGCGCTTGGTGCCTTAGATGCTGCATCATACTGAAAACCCAAGCCGCGACAAGAGCGGCGCGAGGAAAGACGAGGCGAACATGACCCAACAGGCCATCGAAATCACCGGCCTGCGCAAGACCTATGCGGGACAAAAGGGCTCAAGCCCGAAAGATGCATTGAAAGGCATTGATCTGTCCATTCCGGCGGGGAGCATATTCGGGTTGCTGGGGCCGAATGGGGCGGGCAAATCGACCTTGATCAATATTCTTGCAGGTTTGGTGACGAAAACTGACGGGCAGGTTCGCATCTGGGGCTTCGATCAGGACATCAACCCCCGCCAGTCGCGTGCCGCCATTGGTGTCATGCCGCAAGAGTTGAACATGGACCCGTTCTTTACCCCGCGCGGCGCATTGGAGGTGCAGGCGG
>SLAT01000135.1 GCA_007126715.1 Roseinatronobacter sp. | reverse complement strand
GAGATCTACTCACCAGAGAAGGCCCTGTTCGAGGTGCTCGCGCCTCATTTTGGCTTGGAGCCCGAGGATCACGGCGGCACCTTACGATCGAAGGATGAACTTTTCGGCATCGTCGCCATCAATCCAAGCAGGCCAAAATATCCGATCAGCGCAGAACGCGTCTCGGATGGCCGAGGCTTCAAGTTCCCCGCCGAAAACATCGTCATGTACCTACAGCGTTCAGGTGCATAGCTCGTACGCCTTTTGTCCCATCAATCGATCGAAAATGCACCCTCGGACCTGTTAGGCTGTAAGGCCAATTTAGGAAGGAAGACCTGATTTAACGAAAGCGCGACATTTGGCTTGGGATTTGCAGAGGTGTAGCGCGACGATACGGATTCTCTCCTTGTTTGTCGCGCGGCACAGGGGTTTGCCGCAAGCGGAGGGTTGAAAATATATAGCAAAAGGGAAAAGCCTCCAGCAGAGACGGAGCAGGCCGTGCCAGCACGACCTCTAAGCGTTCGCGAAAATTTATTGTTTTCGCTTTGCATCATGATTGCCTGTGTGGCAATCTACATTTTGATGCCGCATATTCGTAAAGTTCTACGATTTGGCGTTCCGCAGCAGATTACGGCAGTGGCGCAGCTGACCAATCACTGCCCAATCCCAGATCACAGCTTTGTGCTGCACAATATTAATAAAGGCCGCACTGTGCCATTCTCCAAAGGTTTAGCCCGCATTAAGGTCACGGAAGGCGACTATGTGGAACTGGGCTTGTCCGCGCGTCACACATCTGAAGTCACCTTCAACAGCTTCCGTCAACGAGCCACCGAAAACATGGCCATGATCGCTGATTGTGCCGTGGACGACGCTATTGAAGGAACCACTGGGCAATCGCGCGTCAAAACCCTTCGATGAGATTGCGCAGGAAGGCGTTGTTCCATCTTGCCCTCCGCCTCTTGAGCTTCACGCGATTCGGACATTTTGACGAATTTGCCTTGATGTTTCTCTAGGGCTTCCAGCTGTCGCGTTGCCCTTAACGAGGCTCTGCCTCAATCCGTGTGGCGGAACGGTAGCATTCTCGCCCGTAACAATTCTGGATCGGCTCGGCCATACATGGCGCGCTTGAGGGTCTTCAGGCGATTGATCTGACCTTCTGCTTGGCCGTTACTCCAAGGCATCTCGATTGAGTTTTTGACTGCATCGAAGTCACGGTTCAAGGTGCGGGCAAAGCATATGATGGGCGCCAGATCGGTTTCGATCGCGTTGTCGATCCATGCAGGGAGCGGGTCTGCTTGGCGGCCACGCAGGATACCGTTGAACCGCATGGCTAGGCTGCGCATCGTGGCAAAAGCGGGAGAGCCGGCCTTGAGCGCGTCGACTTTCCGCGCCTGATCCGGGGTGAGCTTTCCGCGGGGTTTGATGCACAGCGCGGCCGCGATGACCGGGGAAATCGCGTGCCCAGTTTCCGGGTGTCACTGTACCCTAATTAATCAGAATCTGCGGATTCAGGGGGGAGTGGGCAAAAGCTGGGGGTTACGCGGCCATCTCTTGGTGCGAAACGGACAATCGACCATCGAGAACGGCTGCTCTGGTAACTGCGACATTGTGCGCGCCTCTCGGTGACCATCGCATCCTGCGGCTCTTGCCCATCCGTGCGTTGCCGATGTCGTCGACACAGCCCTCCGCCCGAGACGATGAAATCGAAAACCCGTTGCGGTGTCGCCAGCCGTAGTTGGTGAGAGCATCCCAATTGTTTGCCAAGTACGTGTAGAGTTCCCGACAACGTGCTTCGACTCTCGCGGCCGCCGCCCTGACTGCAGCGTCTTCCGTTGTGACCCTGCCGGAATCAATAATCAATATCTTGAGGCGCGTACCAGCGGTCATGAATTTCCCATGCCACAAGCACCATCGAAGTGTTTCCGCTGGGCGTTTGAATAGTTCAGGAAATCCCGTAAAACTCTCCGTCTGCAAAAGTCCTTTGACGGCATTTTCAATATGCTGAACGCGCATCGAAATATGCCACCAGTCCAGGATATGGCGCACACGCCCATCAACGGCAGCACGGACCAGATTTGGCAGCGCGGGTTCTCCATCGGAGATGACGGTGACCGGCCGCTGACCGTCCCAGCCGAGCGCGAGCAAGTCTTGTCTGAGCTGTCCACTCGGTGACGGTCCCGCTTGCGCGACAAGGCCAAAGCGACGGCACATATTGGGACTTTCGACCTTACCCACCACCACATCAAGGTGCCGCTTCTGGTATTCTGGCGGACAACGGATATGGGCACCGTCTAGAAACACGGTCAGCGGAGGCGATTGCGCATCTTCATCCATACTGATTTGCGCGGGTTCACGGTCAATAATGTTCTGTGCGACTCGGCCCAGGCGGTTGCGCACCGTTGTGTTAATCTGCTTCGCGCAGGGAAGAAAGGTCTCCATGATCCGTTCCGCTTCACGAAATGAATGACGCGACCCAAGCTCGGTCTGAAGGCGGCATAGCTCTGGTGTCGCACGATCTGGGAATATCTTGGCTACGGGCGACTGCTCGCCACGGCATTTGCTACCTGCTGCTACACCGCATTTACACTGCTTGAGCCGCGGAACTTGATGTCGAAATCGACCAAATGCCGTATCAAAAACTCGTGTGCGATAGTCGTGAATGGGTTTTATGGACCCGCAGGCTGAGCATGTGCGATTTACGGCGACTACTTCCTCGAGCTGATCCGTAAGAATAGCTCTCTGAATCTGACTAATGATTGCTTTGGCGTCTGAAAGCAAAAGGCCGAGCGCCTCCGAATTTGTCAATCGATAGGGGCGCGACAAGTCCCCCAGCCGATGCGTTCGTCGTGTCCCATCATCAAAGGTTGTTTCCATCGAAATCTGCACATCCATGGCCGTCCTCCCGCAAAAGAACCATCATACCACAGATCAACGACCCCCATATTTCGCCCACTCCCGACTGAAAACCTCTTGCCCCCAATCAACTAATACGGCAGGTTGAAGCTCAGTCTACAAGGATAATCATCCTGAATGTGGCGCTAAATTCATCCAGATTGTCGTTCTGCAGACGTGGCATTCATGAGTTGACTGCCACCACTCGCAGCAGATTTTCCCTGACTTGATGAAAGAAAGAATACTTGGAGCAGAACATGGCCACCTCCTATGTTGCATTTCTTTCGGTTGACGGAAAGTCCGTAGCTGGAGCGAGCCAATTTAGTGGCAGCGAGACAATTTCAGACATTCCCGAGTACCAGATTAT
>SLAT01000021.1 GCA_007126715.1 Roseinatronobacter sp. | reverse complement strand
CCATCGTAGTTGAGGTAGTTGAAGGATTTGATGTAATCCACCAGCTTCCAAGGCTCGGTCTTGTCGAAATTCGCCCCCATCAGCGTCGCAGGAAAGCTGAGCGTGTGGAACGGCACATTATCCTTGCCCATGAATTGCACATAGCGCACATCTTCCGCGCCCATGTCATCGCGCCACCAGCGTTGCCACGCGTTGTCATCCAGCCCATGTGCATCGGCCCATTCTGCGGTGGCGGCAATGTACTCGATGGGCGCGTCGAACCAGACATAGAAGACCTTGCCATCCATGCCCTGCCATGGTGCGCCGTCAAATTGCACTGGCACACCCCAATCCAGATCGCGCGTGATACCGCGGTCTTGCAAACCGTCGCCATCATGCAGCCATTTCTTGGCAATCGAGTTGGTCAGCACCGGCCAGCCCTGCTGGCTGTCGATCCACTGATCCAGCGTGTCGCGCAGTTTGGACTGGCGCAGGAAAAGATGCTTGGTTTCGCGCACTTCCAGATCGGTTGACCCAGAGATGGCAGAACGCGGGTTGATCAGGTCGGTCGGGTCAAGTTGTTTGGTGCAATTCTCGCATTGATCGCCCCGCGCGCGTTCATATCCGCAATTGGGGCAGGTCCCCTCGATATAGCGGTCAGGCAGAAAGCGGCCATCTGCATTGGAATAGACCTGTTTCTCCGATACCTCCTCGATCAGCCCGGCAGCGGCCAGTCGGGCCGCGAGATGCTGTGTCAGGGCATGATTGCGCGCGCTGGAGGAACGGCCATAATGGTCAAATGACAGCCTGAACCCGCGCGCCAACTCGGCCTGAACCTCATGCATGTCGGCACAGTATTGCGCGACTGGCTTTCCCGCCTTGGCAGCGGCCAGTTCCGCCGGGGTCCCGTGTTCGTCTGTGGCGCAGATGAACATCACCTCATGGCCGCGCGCGCGGCAATAGCGGGCATATAGGTCAGCAGGCAACTGACTGCCGACAAGATTGCCCAGATGCTTGATTCCATTGATATAGGGCAGGGCAGAGGTGATCAGGATGCGCGCCATTTTGTTCCCCGGATTGCGGATTTGCACCCGTTTAGTCCAATTCGGCACCCATGTGAAACCCGTTTTCAGCCTTGGCGTGCTGCTTTGGTGCCGGGCGGTGGGTTTGTCTGCGGTTCAAGGCATTTTGCCAGCCTTGCGAATGACAGCTTGATTCCACCGGGCGCGGCCTCGCCGATGAAGGAGTCCAACTGCGGCCAGACCTGAACCGCGCGGTCAACAAGCGGGTCGGTTCCCTTTTCGTAAAGCCCGGCCTGAATCATCATTTCAGCCCGATCATAGGCCCCCAGCAGGCGCCGTGCTTCGGTGATGCGCGCGTTTTCTTCAGGGCGTGCGCAATGCGGCAGCGAGCGGCTGACCGACCGCAAGACGTCAATCGCCGGAAAACGCCCGCGTTCCGCAATCGCGCGGTCCATCACCACATGACCGTCCAACACTCCGCGCAAGATATCAGCCACAGGTTCTTCCATGTCGGAGCCGGCGACCAGAACCGTCATGATTGCCGTGATGGCGCCCACCGCGTCACGCCCGGGCCCCGCGCGTTCTGCCAGCGCCGTGATCTGATGCGCAACCGAAGGCGGATAGCCGCGCAAACTGGCCTCTTCTCCGGCTGCAAGTGCGACTTCCCGGTGCGCCTCTGCCATGCGGGTGATGCTGTCGGTCAGCAGCAGGACATGCTTGCCCTGATCGCGGAAATGCTCTGCCACACTCATGGCCGCAGGTGCGCAGCGCCGCCGGGTCAGGGGCGGCTGGTCCGAGGTGGCCGTGATCACGACCGCGCGTTTCAACCCCTCGTCGCCCAGCACATCCTCCAGAAACTCGCGCAATTCGCGCCCCCGTTCGCCCACCAGGGCGATGACCACCACATCGGCTTGCATCTGGCGGGCGAGATTGCCCAGCAGCATTGTTTTGCCCACACCGGAACCGGCAAACAGGCCAAGGCGCTGCCCCTCTACGACTGGAAGGATCGTGTCGAATACACACATGCCCGTGTCCAGCCGCGCACCTAGACGACCGCGCCGTGCTGGTTCTGGTGGGTGCGCGTTCAGGTCGCGTGTGATTGCCCCGTTCAAAAGCTGGTGGCCGTCCAGCGGGTTACCGAATGGATCAATCACCCGACCGATCCAACTGTCATCAGGGGCGATGCCACGCGCGGGGCGATGCTCTGCGCGGTCGCCGATCGCAAGCCCCTCGCGCGGCCCATTGGGCAAGGCCAGTGCTTCTTCCTGTGTCAGGCGCAGGATTTCGGCACCGATGCGTGCCCCGCAACACGTTTCAATGTCCAGCCAGTCACCAATGCGTGCGGCATCTGTCAGTCCACGCACGGCCACAAGTTGTCCGTCAATGCGGTTGATCCGCCCCGACAACTTTACCGGACGCAGATGGGCAACTTGCGCGCGTATATCGTCAAAAAGATTCATCCGATTCCCTCTGCTCAGACACAGAATTGCAGTGTGGTTACCGATCCTTAAGCGAATCAGCCTTAAAGACTGGTGTATAGCTTGATGGGAGAAACCCTGATGTTCGACATACCAGAAGTGATGCGCACGGCGCAGGGCATGGCGCGCCATGCTGCTGCCAGACAAGTGGTGATTGCCGAGAATATCGCGCATGCCGACACACCGGGTTATCGCGCCCGTGATCTTTCTGAATTCTCTGCCACCTATGCAGGTTCTGGCAAAATGGTTGCGACCAGACCCGGACATTTGGGGGCAGCACCGCAACACCAGACGGGCCAAGTGGTGGCTGATGGTGACGCGCCCGCCCGCTCGCCCAACGGCAATACTGTCTCGCTTGAACGTGAAATGATGCGCGCTGCGCAAAATCGCCAAAGTCACGATCTGGCGCTTGCCGTCTATAGTTCAGCGCGCGGCATTCTGCGCGCTGCGCTCGAACGATAAGGGGGCGCACATATGTCTGACCTGTTCAGCAGTTTCTCGATTGCCGCCTCGGGCATGAAATCGCAGGCGCGCCACATGCGCCATGTCTCGGAAAATATTTCAAATGCCGACACTCCGGGCTACCGGCGGAAAACCGTAAATTTTCATGCAGAAACAGACCGGGCAACCGGTGCGTCACGGGTCAAGGTTGGCCCGGTGCAGCTGGACCCGCGCGAATTGCCCCGCATCTATGACCCCGGCCATGCCTTGGCGGATGAAAGCGGTTTCTACAACGGCTCGACTGTCGATCTGATGATCGAGGTTGCCGATGCGCGCGAAGCAGGCCGCAGCTATGAAGCGAATTTGCGCGTCTTTGACCAGACAAGACAGATGGCGCAAGGGCTTCTCGATCTTCTACGCCGCTGAATGACACGCAAGGATCACAACAATGACGATACACCCGACAATTGCATCCAACGCCTATAATCACGCACGTATGGCAGCGGCCCCCATGCCGACGCAGCCCCCTGCTCGAAGCGAGGCCAGCTTTGGCGCTGCGCTGGGCAGTTTCGTCGGTAGCCTGCATCACGCAGAAATGACGGCCACCAACTCCATGGTATCGGGCGCTGACCCACATGCCTTGGTTGAGGCACTGGCCGCCACTGAACTGGCCGTGGAAACGGCCGTGGCCGTGCGTAACAAGGTCGTCGAGGCATATCTCGAAATCCTGAGGATGCCGGTGTAAGTCATGGATGAAACACTGCTTTTCGATACGCTTCGCCAAGGGCTTTGGGTCGCATCCCTTATCTCTGTGCCGATCCTGAGTGCCGCGCTTGTCGCCGGACTTGTGGTCGGCCTGTTTCAGGCGCTGACCTCGATTCAGGAAATGACCCTGACATTCGTGCCAAAGCTGGCTGCCATCGTTGTCGTTTACTGGGTTTCGATGAGTTTCATGACAGCAACATTGGTCGATTTCTTCCAGGCCGAGATCGTGCCGCTGATAGCGGGAACCTGAACATGGATAACGCCGCTTATATCACATTGACGCGTATGTCGGGCTTGAGGCGAGAAATGCAGGTCGTGGCGAACAATATCGCCAACGCTACAACCGCCGGCTACCGACGAGAAGGAATGATCTTCTCGGAATATGTTGTGCGGGCAGACCGCGACGAACCCTCGCTTTCGATGGCGCTGGGCAATACGCGACAAAGTTTCCAGATGCAGGGTGCCCTTGCCCAGACCAATGGGTCATTTGATATGGCGATCGAGGGAGAGGGGTTTTTCCAGCTGGAAACCCCGCAAGGCCCGCGACTGACACGCGCAGGAATTTTCACCCCGAACGAGGCGGGTGAGCTGGTCAATATGGATGGTCATCGCCTGCTCGATGCGGGTGGGGCCGCGATATTCGTCCCCCCGGATGCAACAAGCATAGGAATGTCGCGCGACGGAACCCTGTCCGCTGATGGGCAGCCTTTTGGCCAGGTGGGGCTTGTCCGGCCCGTTGACCCGGTCACGATGAGCCGTGCCGCAGGCACGTTATTCAAGGTCGATGGCCCAATAGAGCCGGTCGAGGCGCCGGTATTGCTGCAAGGCTTTATCGAGGAATCGAATGTCGATCCGGTCTTGGAACTGACCCGCATGATCGAGGTGCAGCGCGCTTATGAGCGCGGCCAGAGTTTGCTCTATCGCGAGGATGAACGCATCAAATCCGTCATCCAGACGCTTGGCCGCTGATTTTTCAGGAGAGACAGACATGAAATCACTTCAGATCGCCGCGACCGGGATGAGCGCGCAGCAGATGCGGGTCGATACCATTGCCAACAACCTCGCGAATATGAACACCACGGGCTATAATGCCCGGCGCGCAGATTTTGCCGATCTGCATTACCAGCAATTCGCCCGCGCTGGGTCAATCGCGGCCTCGGATGGAACCGTGTTGCCGACGGGTGTGCAAGTGGGGCTGGGGGTGCGTCCCGCCTCGGTCAGCATGCAGATCCAGCAAGGGGCGTCGCTTCAGACAGGCGGTGATCTGGATGTTGCAATCGAAGGCAAGGGCTATCTGGAAGTGACATTGCCTGACGGGCAGGCCGGATACACACGCGACGGCGGGCTGAAACGCACCGGTGAGGGGTTGATCGTGACCTCGGACGGGTTCGAAGTTGTGCCCGGAATTGTGATCCCGAATGATGTTCGCGCCATTTCGATCAACGCACAGGGCGAGATTTATGGCTATTTCGCAGGCCAGATCCAACCGCAGGTGCTAGGCCAACTGAGCTTGGCCAACTTTGCGAATGAAAAAGGGTTGGAGGCGATTGGCTCGAACCTTTTTCTTGAGACGGCGGCTTCTGGTGCGGCTGTCGTTGGCGTGCCGGGAACCGACGGGCTGGGCACATTGCGCCAAGGCTATCTTGAGGAAAGCTCGGTCGATCCGGTGCGCGAAATGACCGAGTTGATCAAGGCGCAGCGCGGATATGAACTGAACTCCAAGGTCATTTCGGCAGCAGATCAGATGATGGCCGCAACCACGCAGGTGCGCTGATGAAATGGGTCATGCTTTTGGTCATGTTCTGGCCCCACGCCTTGCAGTCGGAAACCCTTGTTGCGACCCGCCTGATCCGGGCAACCGAAGTTATCGGTTCTGGCGACGTGATGCTGCACGAGGCGCATGTGCCGGGCGCGGCAACACGGGCAGGGCAGGTTGTCGGGCTGGAAGCGCGCGTTGCGATATATCCGGGGCGACCGGTTCGATTATCTGATCTTGGTCCGGCAGCGGTCATCGAACGCAATGAAACCGTGCGCATGGTCTACCGGCAGGGCGTGCTGACAATCTTGTCAGAGGGTCGCGCGCTGGAACGTGCGGGCCTTGGAGATTCGCTTAGCGTGATGAATCTTGCATCCCGCCAAACAGTGCAGGGCGTGGTTAATTCTACCGGTCTGGTCGAAGTATTCGGCTCTGCTGACCCAATTGGCTGGGGCAACTAGACTAGTCATGAACACAGCACTTGCACCTTCAAACGACACCTTGGCAACGCATCGCCACCAGCATCGCCACGCCTTTGACATTCTTGCTTTGAAAAGGAATTTCGCCATGACGCGACTGTTCTTGCTGCCCCTTTGCGTGATGGCACTAGGCGCCTGTCAGCCATTGGGTGAAGTGGGCCGGGCGCCCGCTTTCAGCCCGCCAGAGACAACGACAGAACATGCTGCATTGTATCGGATGCCGCTGCCTGAGCGGGTTGATGCCTTGCGCAGTACCGATCAGGCCTCGCTCTGGTCTGCAGGGCAGCGGTCACTTCTGGGCGACCGGCGTGCCAGTCGTCAGGGCGATATTCTGACTGTCGTCATCGAAATCAATGACAGCGCCGAGATTTCCAACAACACCACAAACGGGCGCAGCGGCTCCAACAGTATGGCGGTTCCACAGTTCTTTGGCATTCCGCAACTGATTGATCGCAATCTGCCCGGCGGGCTTGCGGTGGGCTCCGGTATTGAGACGAACAGCAACAGCACCTTCACCGGCTCCGGCTCGGTGCGGCGCAATGAAAAGCTGACCCTTCGCGTTGCATCTACCGTTGTCGAGCGTTTGCCAAATGGTGTGATGCGCATCGAGGGGCAGCAGGAAGTGCGGGTTAATCATGAATTGCGTCAATTGCTGGTGACGGGATTCGTGCGCGCCGAAGATATCTCGCGGCTTAATGAAATCACCTATGACAAGATCGCGGGCGCGCGCATTTCGTATGGCGGTCGTGGTATCATATCGAATGTCCAGCAGCCCAGATATGGCGCGCAGATCGCCGATATTGTCGCCCCGTTTTGACACGACGTTTTCAAGATGTCCCATAGGAGGCACTGTTCATGGGTAAGCTTATTCCTGTAATACTGATCGTGCTGGGGATTGGCGCGGGGCTTGGGGCCGGACTGGCGCTGCGCCCGGTTCCAGAGATTGAAGAACAAGCCGAAGATGACAGTGCATCCCCGTCTTACCCTGCACTGCCAGAGGGAAGCGAAATAGGTGTTTTCGAGATTCCCAATCACTTCATGGTTCCGCTGATCATCGACGACCGGATCGCAAGTGTCTTATTGGTCTCTCTCGCGATCGAAATCGATGATGCCCAACGCACACTCGTCGAGTCCAGCTTGCCGCGTTTGCGCGATGCCTTGCTACAGGTGATGTTTGATCATGCGAATTCCGGCGGGTTTTCAGGGGCGTTCACTTCGAATACCACGCTGGGCAGCCTGCGCTCTGCCTTGCTGGAGGCGGGACAGAGGGTTGTTGGCCGTGATGTGGTGCTTAAAGTGTTAATTACGGACATCATGCGAAGCGGGGCCTGAGCTTTGGGAAGGGGGGCTTGACCTTGCGCACAAGCTGTCCCAGCGTAGGGGCATAGAAAAGGAGCGAAGTGACCCCATGCCTCAGGATACAGCTATGCTACACACCGGACGCAATGAGCGCGCGGTCGTTGATCCGAGTTTGCTGGATGGGTTGGCCGAACTTGCGGTGCGCGTGGGGCTGAACCTGCAACCCCAGCAGGATCTTGTCTTGACGGCCCCGGTATCTGCCCTGCCATTGGCCCGCGCCATTGCGCGCGCCGCGTATCGCGCGGGCGGCGGGCTGGTCACACCCTTGATCACAGATCGGGAAATGACCCTTGCACGGTTTGAACATGGCACGGATGCGGGCTTTGATCATGCGGCAGGCTGGCTGTATGAGGGGATGGCCAAGGCCTTTGAGGGGGGCGCGGCCCGGCTTGCGCTAGTTGGCGAAGACCCCATGTTGCTAAGTGAACAGAACCCTGCGCATGTCGGGCGCGCGAACCGGGCGAATGCGCGCGCCTACAGTCCGGCCTTGGCAGCAATCGCGGGTTTTCATATAAACTGGTCGATAATCTCTTGCCCGACAGAGGATTGGGCAGGCCGCATTTTCCCGGATCTGCCTGCATCTGAAGCTTTGTTGCGTCTTGCGCAGGCGATTGGTTTGACTGCGCGCCTTGACCAGTCGGACCCGGTCGCCGCTTGGAAGGCGCATAACGCCGATCTGGCACGGCGTTGCAAGATGTTGAATGAAGCCCGCTTTGATGCGTTGCATTTCCAAGCGCCAGGAACTGACCTCAAAGTCGGTCTGGCAGATGGGCATGCATGGCTTGGCGGGGCCACCGAGGCGCAGAATGGGGTGGTTTGCAACCCCAATATCCCGACCGAGGAAGTGTTCACAACACCGCATGCTGCACGCACAGAAGGGTATGTGCGCGCGACCAAGCCACTGTCGCACCAAGGCAGCCTGCTGGAAGAGATCGAAATGCGATTTGAAGGCGGGCGCGCCGTGTCGGCACGCGCGGCGCGCGGAGAGGATGTCTTGCGCGAGATGCTGGGAACGGATGACGGCGCCGCTCGCTTGGGCGAGGTGGCCTTGGTGCCGCATTCTTCACCAGTGTCACAAACCGGATTGCTGTATTTCAACACGCTGTTTGACGAAAACGCCGCATCCCATATCGCGATGGGGCAGTGCTATGCGTCATGTTTCGAGAATGGAGCTACGTTGAGCAAAGCCGAAATTTTGCAACGTGGCGGCAATGAGAGCCTGATCCATGTGGACTGGATGATCGGCTCCGATGCGATGAATGTGGACGGGTTGCGAGAAGGGGCAGAGCCTGTGGCGCTGATGCGCAAGGGCGAATGGGTACGCGCTTAAGGCTTCGTGCTGTCACGCTCAATCAGACGCGCGACAGCCTCGGCACGGCCGAAGCTGCGCGCGGATTTTCTGCGTTGCTCCAACAGGGCTGCGCGTTGCCTTGCAAGGATCAGGTTTAATTGCATCCGCTGTTTCGCGGCCCATTGCAAATGCGCTTGCTGAATAGACATCAGCGCGGGGTCTTGGTTTGCTCGGGTATGTGTCGGAAGGTTTGCAAGCTTTTCGCGGGTTTGGCCTTGGGCGGCGGCAAGACGGTTCAACTTTGCCAATTCATGGTCACGCACCATGTCAGCAAGGTGCCCGAGTTTTTGCAGCCGAGATTTCTGCCTCATGCCCATCCCTTTTTATTTGATTTCATGCGCATGGCTTCGGCAAAGCGGATAGCGGCTGCGACCGCGCCATAGTGTTCGGTATGGATCTCTTGATCCACTTCGACGGTTGCATGCAGCGCGCGTGCGGTGGGTGGGTCAGAATGGATGGGTATGCCCGCTTCCTCAGCGCGCTCGCGGATACGCGCTGCGATTTCATCTACACCTTTGGCAACGCATACTGGCGCGCCCAGATCGGTGGGGGACCATTTGAGCGCGACAGCGTAATGTGTCGGATTCACGATAACCACGCTGGCCTCCGGCACCGCATCCAGCATACGGTTGCTGGCAATCTCGCGCCCGCGCCGCGCGCGCTCGCCCTTGGCATGTGGGTCGCCCTCGGATTGCTTATGTTCGTCGCGCATGTCTTTGTGCGACATCCGGTTGCGGCGCAGATGCTCGGCCCGCTGCCAGAAGAAATCAACCGCGCCGATCGAAAGTTTGACCACAAAGACAAGCGCCAGAAACCGAATAACCAAAGACAGCAACTCTGAACTGGCTAGGGCAGGCGTCAGATGCATGCTTGTGAGGATGAGTGGCAGATTATGCAGGAGAAACTGCCACAAGACCGCCGATATCACGATCAGTTTGACAGTGCTTTTCGCGAATTCGAACAGCCCGTTGCGCCCGAACTTGTTATTGGCATTTGAAATTGGATTAATGCGCGAAATCTTCGGCACCAGTTTTTCAGGCGCGAAGATCACGACGCGTTGCGCAAACAGCCCCGCCCAGACCAGCAAAAACGGGATCAACAACATTGGCAAGACCGCGCTGGCGACATGGCCGATCAGGGCGCCAATCACGGGAGTTGCATTTTCGCGTATCAGGGCAGAATGTCGTTCGGCCTGGGTCAGCAGGACAAGGCCCGCATCCCCCAGCCGTGTTATGGTAAAATGTCCCATTGCAAGGGCACCAATAAGAAGCCCCAAGAAGGCAGCCGCCGTGTTGAGGTCCGTAGATCGGGGAACTTCGCCCTTGTCTCGTTGTTGTTTCAGCTTTTGTTCGGTTGGCTCGAATTCCTTTTCGCCGCTTTGATCGTCTTCGCTCATCGTGGCAATCCTGCGGGGTCAGCGAGGAACGCGGAGAATGCCTCATGCCAGATGGGCAGCATGAGCGGTGCTGTGAGCATCAGAACCGCCAGCCCTGCCCAAGTGATTGCCGGTGCGCCGACAAAGGCGACCATAAGCTGGGGCATCGCTTTGTTTATGGCCCCCAGCGCGACATAGTAGAGAAGCGACAGGATGACGAAGGGCATGGCAAGTGTGAAGGCGAGCGTGAAGGCGCGTGCAATATGCGCAACGCCCCATTCCGCAAGACTGGAAGCATCCGGGAAGCGGGCCGGCGGTAAGAAGCTGTAGGACAGGATAATCAACTCTGCCAATGCTGTATGAAGCCCGAGTGTGACCGCCAGCGCCAGACCCGCCATGACCAGTATTTGCGACATCGCTGGCTGTGGGTCTACACCTGAGCCGCCAAAGAACTGCGATAGCGATGTCGCTTGCGCCGCAATCGAGCCGGCTGTCTGCAATGCCATGCTGAACAAACGTAACCCGATGCCCAAAGCCAGGCCTGCAAGTGCCTCTGCCGCGATGAGTGTAAACAGAGGGCCCGGAGCCGCTGTCGCCGCAGGCATGATCGGCGCGAGAGCGGGGGCGGTAATGGCTGTGAAGGCCAGCGTCAAGCCAAGCCGGATGCGGGCCGGTATGACCTGTTCACCAAAAGCGGGCACCAGCGCCATCATGGCGCCAACCCGGATGAATACGCCAAGGCTGCCCGCCGCCATATCGGCGAATTCCGCGCTCAGGGTTTCGATGATCTGGAACAATTCAATACTCATGCGGCGATGGTCCCGACCAGTGCGGGGCGCGCATCCAGACCGATTTCCTCATAGGAGAGCACAGAAGCCGACAGGCCCTTGGCCGAAAGGGCCGTGCGCAAGAAGCGGCGGCGGCGCGCCGAGGTGACAAGGGCAGGGCTGATGCCGTTCTGCCCAAGCTCACCAAGTTTGCGCGCGATCTGCTCGGTCAGTCGCGTGAAGTCTTCGGGCGGAAGTGCCACATCACCTGCGCCATATTCCCCGGAAAGCTGGTAGGTGGAGAAAACGTCATCCCAGTCTGGTGCAAGCTGGATAAGCGGAAGCGTTCCGTCTGCGCGTTTCAGCGGGGCAACCAACTGGAAACCAAGGCGTTGGCGGACATGTTCGCAAACTGCCTCGGACCCTTGCAGCAGGCTGCGCACTTCGGACATCGCCTCAAGGATCAGGGGCAGGTTGCGGATAGACACACGCTCGTCCAGAAGCAATCTAAGGACGCTGAGCAGCAGATCGACGGGCACCTTGTCTGGGATCAACTCGTTAAGCAGGCGCTTGTTCGCCTCGGCGCGGGCGGTGTCGGACATGCTTGTGAATTCGTCCAGAATACGGTGCAGGCTTTTGAAGGTCAGAAGGCGTGCAAAGTTGGATTTCAGGACTTCGAGAAGATGCGTTGCCAACACTTCTACCGGGCTGACAACTGTCGTGCCCGAAAGCGTGGCATTTTCTTGTTGCGCCGGGTCGATCCAGCGTGCCGGTGCCTGATAAACCGGCTCTTTCACGGATTCACCGGTAATCTGGAATGTGGTGTCGTCCTGAACCAAGGCCAGCATCTTGTTTGGTCGCAGCAAATCGCGGGCCTGTTCTACCCCGTGGATTAGGATAGCATATGTGCCCACTGGCAGGCTGGGGTCATCGGTCAGGCGGATTTCGGGCAGGATCAGCCCGAATTCGCGCGCGACATGGGTGCGGATGTTCGAAATCCGTCCATCGAGGCCAAGAGCCGGGTCCAACACCATAGGGACAAGATCTGGTGCGAACTGGACATGGATTTCATCAAGGTCGAGAATATCGCCAAGGCCCCGTTTCGGCGGCTCGGGCAATGTTTCGGGCGGGGCTGCGGCGGCTACCTCTGCTTGGTTGATCTTGGTCTGTGAAAGCCATGCCAGCCCAATCAGAACGCCAGCCCCGGTCACGAAGGGGATGAAAGGAAGGCCGGGAATGAAAGCAAACATGGCCATCAGGAAGCCGACT
>SLAT01000314.1 GCA_007126715.1 Roseinatronobacter sp. | reverse complement strand
GGGTTGGCCATGTGCGGGTATTCGCGGCGCTTGGGTCGTTGATTTCGGCTGTGCTGATCCTCTATGCCGCGATCCCGGATTGGATTGTCTGGGCGTTGTTGCGCGTGCTGATCGGGTTTTGCTTTTCAGGGGTCTATGTCACGGCGGAAAGTTGGCGGAACAACACCGCCAGCAATGAGAACCGGGGTCAGGCGCTGTCGCTTTACATGATCGTGCAGATGCTGGGGATCATTGCGGCGCAGGCGCTGATCAACTTTGCCGACCCGGCGGGCTTCCTTTTGTTTGTCATTCCCTCGGTTCTGGTGTCGCTTGCCTTTGCGCCAATCCTGCTTTCGGTCAGCCCCGCCCCGACATTCGGCACAACAAAATCCATGTCCATCCGAGAGCTTTATGGCGTCTCGCCGCTCGGGGTTGTTGGCACCTTCCTGATGGGCGGAGTGTTCGCGGCAATGTTCGGCATGACTGCGGTCTGGGGCACCGAAGCGGGGCTGAACGTGCTGGAGATTTCGATCTTCACCGGTGCGATCTACTTCGGGGGGTTGGTATTCCAATACCCGATTGGCTGGCTGTCCGATCGCATGGACAGACGGCGTTTGCTGGTGATTGTCTCGCTTATAGGTGTCGCGGGCGGGTCAGTGGCCGTGCTGTTCGATCTGAATTTCATCTGGCTTGTGGGGGTGGCGCTGATTATCGGTGGAATTTCCAACCCGCTCTACTCTCTGCTGGTTGCCTACACGAATGATTATCTGGAAGCTGACCAGATGGCTGCGGCTTCAGGCGGATTATTGTTCGTGAACGGTGTTGGCGCGATCCTCGGGCCATTGACGATAGGCTGGCTTATGGGGGTCATCGGCCCTTCGGGCTTTTTCCTTTTCATCGTTGTGCTGATGCTGATGCTTGTAATCTACGCGGTGTGGCGCATGACCCAGCGTCCGTCGATACCGGTCGCGGAAACCGGGCCGTTTGCTGCCGTTTCGCCTGTCGTGTCGGCTGCAACGGTGGAAGCCGTTTATAGCGAAATGACCGAGCAACAGGCAGAAAATACCTGAAACGTTGCATTTTGGCACGAATTTGGATGTTCAAGCAGCTGTTACAGCTAACAACTTGTGCAAGCCCCGAAACACTGGCACGCTTGAAAATGAGAAACAATTTCGGGTGAAGGATATGTCTACGGTCGATGAAGTGATCTCTTTCTGGGTGGATGATGTCGGGCCCAAAGGGTGGTATTCAATGGATGAGGCGCTGGATGCGCGCATCCGTGACCGGTTCGAGCCGTTGTGGCAGAAGGCGCTTGATGGGCGTCTGGAACGGTGGACATCCTGCGCGCGGGGTGCCTTGGCCTTCATCATCGTGACAGATCAGTTCCCGCGCAACATGTTCAGAGGCGATGCACGTGCCTTCGCGACGGACGATCTTGCACGGCGTGTCGCCGCGCGCGGGTGCCATCTGGGCTATGATTGCCAGACGCCAGAGCCAGAGCGCCAATTTTTCTACCTGCCGCTGATGCATTCCGAAAGCCAGATGGACCAGGATCGCGCAGTGCGCATGTTCCTGCTGCATATGCCGGAAACGGGCGCGGAGAATTTGTTGCACGCGCGCGCGCACCGCGCCGTAATACGGAAATTCGGCCGCTTTCCGTATCGTAACGATGCCTTGGGGCGCTACACCACTGACGCGGAGCAGTCTTTTCTGGATGAAGGAGGCTATGGCGCAGCTTTGCAGGAATTGCAGGCCGCCTGACCCCGGCTTATTAGCCATGCATTAAATGCATGGCGGGCCTTCTGACTCTTCGTTGCGGGATTGCAGGAAATAGTTTAACACCAAACTATATTTTGCGCGGCGCGACGGGAGGATATCGCATGGCAGCCAGATCGTTTGATGTTGTTGTAATCGGTGCGGGGCCGGGGGGCTATGTTGCAGCCATCCGCGCGGCGCAGCTTGGAAAGTCGGTTGCGATTGTCGAACGTGAAAACCTTGGCGGCATCTGCCTGAACTGGGGCTGTATTCCGACCAAAGCACTGTTGCGGTCTGCCGAGGTCTTTCACCTGATGCACCGCGCCAAGGAATTCGGGTTGAGCGCGGACAAGATCGGGTTTGATCTGGATGCTGTGGTCAAACGTTCTCGTAAAGTGGCAGGCCAACTTTCGGGCGGCATTGGCCATTTGATGAAGAAGAACAAGATTACTGTGGTGATGGGCAGCGCCAAGCTGACGGGCAAGGGCAAGGTTACGGTTACGACTGACAAGGGCACGGAAGACCTGACCGCGCCCAACATCATTCTGGCAACCGGCGCGCGGGCGCGTGAATTGCCGGGGCTGGAAGCAGATGGTGATCTGGTTTGGACCTATCGCCACGCGCTTCAGCCGGGGCGGATGCCGAAGAAACTTCTGGTTATCGGATCAGGGGCGATTGGCATCGAATTCGCGAGCTTCTTTAACACACTGGGCGCGGATGTGACGGTGGTTGAAGTGCTGGACCGGATTTTGCCTGTTGAGGATGCCGAGATCAGCGCTTTCGCCAAGAAGCAATTTGAAAAGCAGGGCATGAAGATCATGGAGAAATCCATGGTCAAGAAGCTGGATCGTGCGGCCCCGAAAGTGACTGCGCATATCGAGCGCGGCGGCAAAACCGAACAGCATGAATTCGACACGGTCATTTCGGCTGTAGGCATTGTCGCCAATACCGAAGGGCTGGGGCTGGAAGAACTGGGCGCGAAGATCGACCGTTCGTTTGTGGTGACAGACCAGTACTGCCGCACCGGGGTCGAAGGTTTGTTCGTAATTGGCGACGCGACCAATGGGCCCTGGCTGGCGCATAAAGCCAGTCATGAGGGCGTGATGGTGGCGGAACTGATCGCGGGCGGTCATCCGCACGCAGTGGACCCGTCAAGCATCGCAGGCTGCACCTATTGCCATCCGCAGGTGGCCAGCGTGGGCCTGACTGAGGCGAAGGCAAAAGAGGCGGGGCTTGAGATCAAGGTCGGGCGCTTCCCTTTCATCGGCAACGGCAAGGCGATCGCGCTGGGCGAGCCGGAAGGGATGATCAAGACAATCTTTGATGCGAAAACCGGCGAGTTGCTGGGCGCGCATATGGTAGGTGCGGAAGTGACCGAATTGATCCAGGGTTATGTCGTGGGTCGCCAGTTGGAGACAACGGAAGAAGACCTTATGAACACGGTTTTCCCGCATCCGACGCTAAGCGAGATGATGCATGAATCGGTGCTCGACGCTCACGGTCGCGCG
>SLAT01000120.1 GCA_007126715.1 Roseinatronobacter sp. | reverse complement strand
TGCCGGTAGCTGGGTTGTCCTGCGCGGAATCAAGGCCGAAGGCCGCCGCGCATCGCCGGGCCGCACCCACGGCACGGCGATTGGGCTGCCACCAGCGCAAATATCTGATTTTGCACGGATTGGGCCAGCATAAAGCGCTATAGAGTCAACCGTGGATCGCCGCACCGCGGCCCGACGCTGCGCGGCTTTGTGCTTTCATCCACCGCCCGCAACGCCCTCCAAGCAGTCATCGGGTATCTTGTGTCAGGTGGCAAACACTAGTCGAAATGGCGCCTTATGCGCCGCACCATGCCCCAGACGCCAAGCACAACCAGCGGTGCAAGTATTGCCATCGCAACCCCGCGCGAAATTCCGAACGGCTCCATGATCGGCATGGCAACATAGCTTGCAAGATTGACCGCATAATAGCTGATCGCGACGACTGACAGCCCCTCGACCGTGTTTTGCAACCGCAACTGCAAATCTGCGCGGCGATCCATGCTTTCCAGAAGCTTCTGGTTCTGGGCCGAGCGTTCGACATCCACGCGTGTGCCCAACAGCTGGCCCGCGCGCATCGCGCGTTCCGCCATCTTGCTAAGCCGCGCCTCGGCGGATTTTACAGTGCGCATGGCCGGATCATACCGGCGCGTCATAAATTCGTTCAGTGTCTGGCGGCCACTGAAACGCGCCTCTCGCAAGACCTCGATACGCTGATGGACCAGCGCCTCATAGGCGCCAGTCGCTCCAAACCGGAAGGAATTCACCACCATCATGTTTTCCAACTCGGACGAGATGTGCAACAGCGCATCCAGCGTTTCTTCCGAGCGGCTGTCAGGTTCCATCATCGCATGGGTGATCCGCGAAAGTTCATCATCCAATGCGGACATTTGCGCCGACAGGCTGCGCGCGCGCAGCAAGCCCAACATGGAAATTGTCTTGTAAGTCTCAATCTCGCACAGGCGCTGCAATATGCGCCCCACGCGCCGCCCCCCCGTGTCCGGCTTGACAAAGACAGCCATGCGGATGTGGCCTGCACGATCTATGCGAAAGTCACTGGCGATAATCGCGGTTTCATCCAGCACATAAGAGGCCGCAAGGCTTTCGGGCACAAACCAATCGAGCAATTTTTCGTTCATCTCGGCGGTGTCTTCGGTCATCACCTCAATCTGAAACAGGATCGAGGTAAGCCTAGTACCTGGAGCATCTTTCAACCAGGCTTCTGGAAACACATCAAAGGCAGTGGGGTCAAATGAGCGCTCTGCCAGACCTTGTTCAAAGGTCGTGTAAGTGACGAATTCTGTGTGGCTTTCCCATTTCAGGTGATGGCGCCCCAATTCGGCTGAATGATGCGTGGCGTTAGGGGACGGATGGGCAGCACCATGCCGGTCGAGCAAAGACAGCAGATGATTGCGATCCGCCCCCCTATCCCGTCTCGAAGCGTCGCGCGCTGGTTTAATCGCAAGGAACACCGCGACCCCCGGAGCCGTGATTTTGGGTGCAGGGCGTGCATGCAACTCGTTCACAAGCGTGTAGCGCTCGGGGTGGTCCTCGATCGGCTTCATCTGGGTGGGTGCCTTGTCCACTGGGTATCTCTCACCATATTCTGCAACGCAGCAAATAAAAGCATGATTGTCATATGCAATCGCACACTTGTAATTGTGCAACAGGCCGGACGCGCATGCAAAAGATAAACCCGCCCCAGAATTGGGACGGGTCAAGTTTGTCATATCGCCAGGTTGCTTTAGTCAATCAGCGGCAGCAGGCTGTCCACCGAGGCTTTCGCATCGCCATAGAACATACGGGTATTGTCCTTGTAGAACAGCGGGTTTTCGATACCCGAATAGCCTGTGCCCTGCCCGCGCTTCGAGACAAACACCTGTTTTGCCTTCCACACTTCCAGAACCGGCATACCCGCGATGGGGCTATTGGGATCTTCCTGTGCGGCAGGGTTCACGATGTCATTCGAGCCGATGACGATCACCACATCTGTCGAGGGGAAGTCGTCATTGATTTCGTCCATCTCCAGCACGATGTCATAGGGCACCTTCGCCTCGGCCAACAGCACGTTCATATGTCCCGGCAAACGCCCCGCGACAGGGTGAATGGCGAAACGTACGTTCTTGCCCTTGGCGCGCAGTTTGCGCGTCAGTTCAGACACAGATTGCTGCGCTTGCGCCACCGCCATGCCATAGCCCGGCACAATAACAACGCTGTCAGCCTCGTTCAGCGCGCTTGCCACACCATCGGCGTTGATTGCGACCTGCTCGCCCTCGACTTCCATCTGCGGACCAGAGGTGCCGCCGAAACCACCAAGGATAACGCTGATGAAGCTACGGTTCATTGCCTTGCACATGATATAGGACAGGATCGCACCCGAACTACCCACCAGCGCGCCCACAACGATTAGCAATTCATTGCCAAGGCTGAAACCGATGGCCGCTGCCGCCCAGCCTGAATAGCTGTTGAGCATGGACACCACCACCGGCATATCAGCCCCGCCGATCCCCATGATCAGATGGTAGCCAATGAACAAAGCCAGCGCCGTCAGCACGATCAACATGAAGATCGACGCACCAGCACTTTCGGCAAAGACAAGATACAACCCAGCGAACACGACAGAGGCCACCGCTGCGGCGGCATTGAGCATATGCCCGCCGGGAAGTTGCTTGGCGCTCGTATCCACACGGCCGGCCAGTTTGCCATAGGCAATGATCGAGCCGGTAAAGGTCACAGCACCGATCCAGATGCCGATCATCAACTCGACACGCAGGATCGTCACTTCGACAGCGGTTTTCTTGCCAATAATGGCTGCGAAATTTGTCAGGCTCAGCCACAACTCATAGGCAGGCACCGACATCAGCCCGGCGGGTTGCGGGAAAGGCAACTCTGCGCTGGCAAAGGCCGCTGCAACGCGGTCGATCTCCAGATGCGCATTAAAGCCAACCAACACCGCCGCGAGGCCCACCAGAGAGTGCATGAAAGCCACAAGCTCTGGCATCTGGGTCATTTGCACGCGTGTGGCCAACTGCCAGCCGACAACACCGCCAATGGCGATCAACACCAGCGTCAACCCCCACAACCCGGAGCCGGGACCGACCAGCATGGCCAGCACGGCAACAGTCATGCCCGCGATGCCATACCAGATGGCGCGTTTCGCGCTTTCCTGCCCTGACAGACCGCCAAGCGACAGGACAAAGAGAACTGTCGCAACCGCATAGGCCGCAACTGTAAATCCGAAATCCATCTCTTATTCCTCCTGCCGTCAGGA
>SLAT01000189.1 GCA_007126715.1 Roseinatronobacter sp. | reverse complement strand
CGGCGGGTCACTGACACAGGATTGACCCCATGACCAACCCCTGCATCATCGCCGTTGCCATCACAGGCTCTGTGCCAAAGAAGGCCAACAACCCTGCCGTGCCAATTACCGTGGCCGAGCAAGTCGAGAGCACACAGGAAGCATTCGAGGCTGGTGCATCCATAGCGCATTGCCATGTGCGCAATGATGACGAAACGCCGTCTTCCGACCCCGAAAAATTCGCGCGCCTGAAAGAGGGGCTTGAGAAGCATTGCCCCGGCATGATCATCCAGTTCTCGACCGGCGGGCGTTCGGGGGCGGGTCAGGCGCGCGGGGGTATGCTGCCGCTGCGTCCTGATATGGCTTCGCTCTCGGTGGGGTCTAACAATTTTCCAACACGAGTATATGAGAATCCGCCGGATTTGGTGGATTGGTTGGCATCGGAAATGCACAAATACGATGTTGTGCCGGAGATTGAGGCCTTTGATCTGAGCCATGTCATTCAGGCCGCGTGTATGGCCGATGATGGGCGGTTGAAGCGACCCTTATATGTTCAATTCGTTATGGGCGTGAAAAACGCCATGATCGCGGATGAGCGGATTCTGGATATCTATATCGAAACGCTGAACCGCTTTGCGCCCGATGCGCTGTGGTGTGCCGCCGGAATTGGCCCAAATCAGATCGTGGTCAATGAATGGGCGATTGCGCGTGGCGGCCATACGCGCACGGGTCTGGAAGACAATATGCGATTGAACCGCGAGATGCTTGCCCCCTCGAATGCCGCTTTGGTCGCGCGTGCGGTGGAATTATGCGAGAAATATCAACGCCCCGTCGCCAGCTGGCAGCAGGCGCGGGAGATTCTGGGGCTGCGTGCGCCGGGATGACGCCTGCACCCTTCACCAGCGCCCTGACCGCACCCCTTTTTGGCGAGGCTGAGGCCGCAGCGCTTCTGTCTGATCAGGCATTTATCGGGCATATGGTCACGGTTGAGGCGGCACTTGCGCGTGCTTGCGCTACGGTCGGGCTGGTGGCCCAAGCCGATGCGGCGACCATCAGCGCGCGGCTTGCGCAAATGCGCGTGGCACCAGAGCAGCCAGCTGCGGGCATGGCCAGTGCAGGTGTGCCGGTGCCCGCGCTGGTCACGATTCTGCGCGAGGTGTGCGGCAGTGAAGGGGACGCGCTGCATTGGGGCGCGACCTCGCAAGATATTGTCGATTGCGCGCATGTGCTGCAATGGCGTGACCTTCTGGGCCTGCTGGAACAGCGGCTGTCTGCCCTGCTTGATGGGATGCGCGCCGCAAGTGACGCCCATGCAGGCACAATGATGGCCGGGCGCACGCGCAGCCAGATTTCGACGCCCATCACGCTGGGTTTGCGCATTGCCACTTGGGCGCAGCCCTTGATCGCGCTGGAAGCTGAATTGCCGCATCTGCGCGCACAGCTTCTTCGCGTGCAATTCGGGGGTGCTTCGGGGGCGGGCAGTGCGGTGGGGGACAAGGCCGAGGCGCTGAGTATGGCTTTGGCGCAGGAACTGGGACTGACACCGGCCCCGTGTTGGCACCTTGATCGCTCCGGCCCGCAGGCGCTGGGCGCGTGGTTGGTGCGCTTGACGGCGGCTTTGGGAAAACTGGCGCGTGACCTGATTATCGCAGGCCGTTCGGAAATTGGCGAGATACGTGCAGGGCAGGGCGGCGGGTCTTCGACCATGCCACAAAAATCCAACCCTGTGGGGGCTGAAGCCATTGTCACCCTTGCCCATTACACCGCCGCGCTGCAACCGCTTCTGGCCCAAGCCGCGATGGGGCAAGAGGAACGCGATGGCGCGACATGGGCGCTGGAATGGCTGGCATTGCCGCAAATGGGTGCGGGCGCCAATGCAAGCCTGCGTCATGCGGCGATGCTGGTCGAAAGCCTGCGCCCTGATATCGCGCGCATGACCTTGCATCTGGACGCCGGGCAGGGCGCAATCATGGCCGAGGCTGCAAGTTTTGCGCTGGCGCGCCACATGACCCGCGCCGAAGCCGGCGCATTCGTGAAACAGGCGCTGGCGACGGCGCGCGAGACTGGCAAAACCCTGGCACAGGTCTTGCATGACGATGCGGTGCTTGGCGCGTTGGAAGACTGGGCCGCCAGCCTTGCCCCAGTTGGCGCCAGACCTGCCGCTGAGGCGATGCGCAGCAGGATCTGGGGCGCTAGGGCTGATCAAGACGCGCGCGATAGGCGCGCGGCGACATCCCAGCAAAGGCCCGAAACCGACGACTGAAATAGCTGGGGTCCTCAAAGCCCAAAGCATGCGCCACCGATTGCGCTGACATTTGCGTATAGGCCAGAAGCCGCGAGGCCTCGCGCATCAGATGGGCGTCTATGACGGCTTGCGGGCCAAGCCCGGTCTGCGTTTTGCAGACCCGCCCCAAGCTGCGTTCGGACAGGCCAAGCGCTTGTGCATAGCGCCCGATGGGCCAGTGTTCCGTGGCATGTGTGGCGATCAGGGCCTGAAAACGCGCGATGCGTGGGTCGCTTTTGGGCGCAGTGGCACCGGGATCGGTCTGTGCCAGCCCTGACAGGATCAGACCCAGACGACACCGTAACTCGGTACGCCGGAAACGGGCCTTTCCCCGCCAGACCTGATGAAGTTCTAGCACGGCCTGGGCCATGCCTTCGGGTGGCCTCAGCGACCTAGGCGCCGCCAGCATATGTGCAAGTTCCGCGCCATTGCTGAAAAGGTCTGGATAATGCTGGACGGGCAGGCTGATGACCCATCCTTCCGTATCAGAAGAAAAGCAAAAGCCGTGCACAGCGTCGGGCGGCAAGCACAAGGCGACCGGGGGCGTAAGTGTGGTGACATTGCCATCAGAGTTGAAAGTGATCTTTCCCGAAATCAGCAAGAAAATTTGAAAAAGATGCGTGTGCCTATGTGGCTTGATAGTCCAGTCCAGCCCGGCGGCGCGATCGCGGATCTGTTCCATATGCAGAATATCGGGAAAGGCGAGTGCTTCGCCATAAAGTTGGAATGCAGGAATTTCGGCTATGCGTGACATGGCGGAAAAATACCATCTTTGGGGGAATGCGTCCATTCCCTGAGGGCCCTTCATCAATATGATGTCGTGGAGAGTCATAATTTGGGGGGAGAGGGGCGTCATGCGCACGCAGGTTGCCATTATTGGTGCGGGACCATCCGGGTTGCTGCTGTCACAATTGCTGAATTGTGCCGGCATCGAAACTGTGGTCCTGGAACGCCAGAGCCGTGAATATGTTCTCTCGCGCATTCGCGCGGGCGTT
>SLAT01000266.1 GCA_007126715.1 Roseinatronobacter sp. | reverse complement strand
CGGCCATCGGCAAGATGGGCATCCCCGAGATGCGCAAGCGCGGCTATCCCGACACTGTTGCGGCAGGCTCTATCGCCGCTGGCGGGACGCTGGGTATTCTGATCCCGCCCTCGGTCACGATGATTGTCTATGGCATCGCAACCGAGACGTCGATCGGGCGGCTGTTTCTGGCGGGTGTTATGCCGGGGCTTATGCTGGTATCGCTGTTCATGGCGTGGTCGGTCTGGTCCACGTGGCGCAACACGGGCCTGTCGGTCATGTCGGCGCGCAGCTATTCCTTGCGCGAGAAGCTGGAAATCCTGCCGCGCGTGGTGCCATTTCTGCTTGTGATCGTTGGCGTGCTTTATGCAATGTATGGCGGCATCGCCACCCCATCCGAGACGGCGGCGGTTGGCGCACTTTTGTGCCTTTTGATGGCGATTGTCATCTACCGGATGTGGTCGCCAAAATCGCTTTGGGTGGTGCTGCGCGACTCGACGCGGGAATCGGTGATGATCCTGTTTATCATCGGGGCGGCGGGCGTGTTCAGCTATATGCTGTCGTCGCTGTTCATCACGCAATCCATCGCGATGTGGATTTCTGATCTGGATGTGAATCGCTGGGTCTTGTTGGGTGCGGTCAATGTTTTTTTGCTGATCGCAGGGTTCTTCCTGCCGCCTGTCGCGGTGATCCTGATGGCCGCGCCGATCCTGTTGCCGATCATTCTGGCCGCAGAATTCGACCCTTACTGGTTCGCGGTCATTCTGACGATCAACATGGAAATCGGCCTGATCTCGCCGCCAGTGGGGCTTAACCTGTATGTGATCAGTTCCATTGCGCCGGATATCAAGCTGAAAACAATCCTCAAAGGGTCCATGCCCTATGTCGGCTGCATGGTTCTGGCGATCTTGATCTTGTGTGTCTTTCCGGGGATTGCCACATGGTTACCAGATCTGGTTATGGGGCCGGTTAGATGACACGCACAGGCTATCTTGGTGATCTTCTCAGCCAGTTGGCAGAGCGCCGTTTCGTGCCGCTGCGCGCGGTGTCGAACAAGCCGCTGCGCGAGATGTGTGCCGCGCTGATTGCGGGCGAGGGCGAGGTTTCGACCATGCGCCTTGCCGGCGATATCCTTGCCTCTTATGCGCGGCTTGATGCGAAAGGGAAGCGCGATTTTTTCGCGCTTCTGGCAGAGGAGTATGACATCACACCCGAAGCCGTAACGCAGGCGGCGCTGCGCTATGGCGAGGACCGCGACGCGGCAACTTTGCGCTGGCTGCTACAAGCCGCAGAGCCAAAGCGCCAAAGCCTGTTGCGCCGGTTGAACCATGCGCCGGGTGCCACGGGAGAGTTGGTGCGCATGCGCCGCGACCTGTTGCGGTTGCTGCCAGAGATGCCGGAGCTTGCGCGGGTTGATCTGGATTTCGCGCATCTGTTTCAATCCTGGTTCAATCGGGGCTTTCTGGTGCTGAAACAGGTGACTTGGGAAAGCCCCGCGCGGCTGCTGGAAAAGATCATCGAATATGAAGCGGTCCACGCGATTGGCGATTGGGAAGCGCTGCGCGCGCGGGTGGACCCCAAGGACAGGCGCTGTTTTGCATTCCTGCACCCGGCCATGCCAGACGAGCCGCTGATCTTCGTCGAGGTGGCGCTGACCAAGGGCATACCCAATTCGGTGCAGGATCTGTTGGCCCCGGATCGCGCCCATCTGGACCCCGGACAGGCTGATACCGCGACCTTCTATTCCATATCCAACTGTCAGGTCGGGCTGAAGGGGATCAGCTTTGGAAATTCCCTGATCAAGCAGGTGGTCGCGCTGTTGCAGCAGGAATTTCCGCATCTGCGCAATTTCGTCACGCTCTCGCCAATTCCCGGTCTGGTCGCATGGATGCGCGATTTGGCCGAGCAGGGCGATGGTGCCGCGCAGTCCTGCCTCGATGCCGATCACGCCTCTGACAAGGCCGCAGCCCAAAGCCTGCGCGCTTTTGGTGCGCGCTATCTGCTTGAGGCAAAGGACGCAAATGGACGCCCCCGCGACCCGGTTGCGCGGTTTCATTTGCATAATGGTGCGCTGGTCCATGAAATACATGCACAGGCTGATCTTTCCGCGCGTGGTCTGCGCCAGTCATGCGGTGCGATGGTGAATTACCTGTATGATCTGGAACAGGTTGAAACCAATCACGAAAGTTACGCCGCACAGCACAAGATCGCCAGCACCCGCGGCATGCGCCAGTTGGCCCGCGTCAAGTCAGAGTGACCCGCATGTGCCACAAGAATTTTACGAGAAGGAGTTTCCGCTGATGTCAAACCCCCTGTATGACGCGTTATTCGCGCCTCTCTCGGGCAATGACCGTCCGTTTCTTTACTTGCATGATGACGCAGTGCTCAGCGGGGATGCGTTCCATCGCATGATCGCGCGCTATGCCAATGCGCTGGGCGAGGCCGGTGTCGGCACGGGTGATCGGGTTGTAGTGCAGGCCGCAAAAAGCCCCCGGATGCTGGCGGTATATGCAGCGGCTGTCACGGCTGGCGCGGTATTCCTGCCGTTGAACACCGCCTATACAGCGGAAGAACTGGAATATTTCGTCTCGGATTGCGGGGCCAGCTTGCTACTGGTGGACCCTGCGCGCATTGACGCACTTGCGCCGGTGGCCCGCAAACTGGGGGTGCGGCTGGAGAGCCTTGGCGAGGGCGGCAGTTTTGATGCCATTGCGCAGGGTTGCACAGACAGTTTTGCCGCTGTGCCGCGCGGGGAAGATGACCTGACCGTCTTGCTATACACCTCAGGCACAACGGGGCGGTCCAAGGGGGCGATGCTGACCCAGCGCAACCTGCTGTCAAATGCGCAGACCTTGGTTGATTTATGGCGATTTACCCCGGATGACGTGCTGCTGCATGCCTTGCCGATCTTTCACACGCATGGTCTGTTTGTGGCAAGCAATGTTGTGTTGTTGGCGGGTGCAAGCATGATCTTCCTGCCCAAATTCGACATCGAGCAGATTTTCGCGGCCCTGCCACGGGCAACCACCATGATGGGGGTGCCGACCTTTTACACCCGTATGCTGGACGACCCCCGCCTGAGCCGCGAAACGGTCGGCCATATGCGTCTGTTCGTGTCCGGGTCGGCCCCGTTATTGGCGGAAACGCATGTGGCATGGTCGGCGCGCACGGGCCACGCAATTCTGGAACGTTATGGCATGACCGAAACCAACATGCTGACATCCAACCCCTATGATGGCGCGCGCCGCGCAGGCACAGTGGGCCATGCGCTTCCGGGGGTGGAGTTGCGGATTGCAGACCCGGATACAGGCACAGAACTGCCAAAGGGCGAGACAGGCATGATCGAGGTACGCGGGCCGAATGTGTTCAAGGGATATTGGCAAATGCCCGAGAAAACCGCCGCCGAGTTCCGCAAGGACGGATTTTTCATGACCGGCGATCTGGGAGTGATCGACGATCAGGGCTATGTCAATATCGTCGGGCGCGCCAAGGACCTGATCATCTCTGGCGGGTATAACGTTTACCCCAAGGAAGTGGAAATGGTGCTTGATGAGATGCCGGGGGTGGCCGAGAGTGCGGTCATCGGACTGCCGCATCCCGATTTCGGCGAAGCGGTGGTGGCCGTGCTGGCCGCAGGCAGTACGGCGCCGGATATTGCCGGGATCAAGGGGGCTTTGCGCGACAAACTTGCACGCTACAAGCAACCCAAAGCCTATATCGTTCTGCCTGAATTGCCCCGCAACACGATGGGCAAGGTCCAGAAGGCCGCTTTGCGAAAGCAATATGAAAACCAGTTCAAGGAGCCAGTCCAGTGACCACTGCAAAATCGGTAATATTCGAGACCCCCGGCGGCCCCGAGGTGATGAAATTTATAGAACGCCCCTTGGGCGAGCCGGGGCCGGGCGAAGTGCGCATCAGACACCATGCCTGCGGTTTGAATTATATCGACATTTACCAGCGCTCTGGCGTCTATCCTTTACCCTTGCCGCATGGGCTGGGCATGGAGGGGGCCGGTATTGTCGAGGCGGTGGGCGAGGGGGTGACACATCTCTCTGAGGGCGACCGCGCCGCTTATGCATCGGCACCGCCCGGCGCGTATTGTGATGCGCGGGTGATGTCGGCAACACAGGTCTGTCGGCTGCCCGACAGTATAGATTTCCGCACAGGTGCGGCGATGATGTTGCAGGGGCTGACGGTCGAATACCTGTTTCACCGCACGGTTCCGTTGAAAGCGGGCGATACGGTCCTGTTCCACGCCGCAGCGGGCGGGGTTGGCCTTATTGCGTGCCAATGGGCGCGTGCACTTGGCATCCGGCTGATCGGCACGGCAGGCACAGACGAGAAATGCGCCCTTGCTCGTGAATATGGCGCCGCAGAGGTCATCAATTACGAGCGTGAGGATTTCGTGGCACGCGTGCGCGAGATGACAGATGGGCGCGGGGTGGATGCGGTCATGGATTCGGTCGGCAAGGCGACATTTGAAGGCTCGCTTGATTGTCTGCGCCCTGTCGGCATGATGATCAGCTTTGGCAATGCCTCGGGCAAGGTGCCGCCATTCGATCTGGGTATTCTGGGGGCAAAGGGTTGTCTGCAACTGACACGCCCCACGCTTTTCGTGCATATCGCGCAGCGGGAAAATTGTCAGAAGATGGCAACGCATCTGTTCGAAATGGTGGAGAGCGGAAAGGTCGAGATCCGCATCGGGCAGGAATTCGCGCTGCAAGATGTGGCAGAGGCGCATCGCCAGATGGAAGCACGCAGCACGACCGGAAGCTCTGTCCTGATTGTGTAGTGGTTAAAGGGGCAAGTGGCCCCCCCGACCGTGGCCGTGGTCGAGGGGGCCTGCCCGCCGGGCGCATCATTGCCCGGCAGGATAATCAGCGCGGCAACAGAACGCTGTCAAGGACGTGAATCACGCCATTGGACTGGTTAACATCGCTGATTGTAACCCGGCCTGCATTGCCTGACTGATCATATATCCAGAGGCTGCGCCCCCGGACCTGCGCGCTGAGTGGCGCGCCGGAGAGGGTTTCCATATGAAAAAAGCCGTCACGGCTTGCGCGCGCACGGCGCATGATTTCGGCACCAGTCAGGTTTCCGGCGACGACATGAGATGTCAGAATTCGTTGCAGCGTGGCGCGGTTTTCCGGCATGACAAGGGTTTCAACCGTGCCTTCTGGCAGCGCGTCGAATGCGGCGTTGACAGGCGCGAAGACGGTCATCGGGCCGGGGCCTTGAAGCGCATCGACAAGTTCGGCGGCCTGAACTGCGGCCACGAGTGTGGTGTGATCGGCCGAGTTGACGGCATTCTCGACGATGTTGCGTTCGGCCAGCATAGGCGCGCCGCCGACCATCGGATTTCCCATAGCCAGTGCCGGAGCAAGGCTAAGACCAAGGGCCAGTGCAGTTGTCTTGAAGGTATTGAGCATGTTGACGTCCTCTTGTGTCATGCGCGGTCATGCGCCGATGGAAAAGGGACGGTAATGCAGAGGGATTAGTTTCAGGGGCCGGTGAAAAAAGTCGTCTTCGTGCCAAAATCCGACAGATGTCGGGGGGGGCGTTGCGCGTATATTCTGCATCTCAAATTCGCTATATCCGCGCTGTGCCGCTGGCATGAATCCAGCCTTTTTGCGAAAATGCCGTGGCTGAAAGGTCTTGCTGGAATTCGTTTCCTGCGCGAAAAGCGTCATGTTCGCGCTTTCACAAACACTGCACCAATCCTCTGAGTGTGACGCAGTTCCTTACTTCGCCATGACTAACGCGCCCCTTTGGCCGATGACCCTGATCGAGATATCATGTGCATCGCGCGCTGCATCAGACATGGTTGCGCCCTTCAGCCGCGTGGCAAGATACCTTCCATTAAAGGCATCTCCCGCGCCAGTGCTGTCGATTGGACGTACAGGATCGGGGTTGATGACATGACTGTATGAGGGGGTCATGACCACGATCGGCGCGCCTCCATTCTTGATGGCAAGGCATGGGCGAGTTGGGCAGGTCTTTTCTGGGGCGGCCCAGGCCATTGCGATGACCGTGCTGATTATCCTTGGCCTGCTGTCGGGTCTTGCGACACCGACTGAAACCGCTGTCGCAGCCTCGGTCTATGCCTTTCTTGTAGGGGTATTCATCTATCGCGAGTTGCCGCTGCGAAAGGTCCCGAAAATCGTCATCGACTCAGCTATCTCGTCGGCTGCGATCCTTGTGCTGATCGGCACTGCGAGGTGTTCGGCTGGATTCTGGTGTCCGAGCGCATCCCGCAGACCATTGCCGCATGGGTGCTGTCTTTCACAGACAACCGGATCATTGTGATACTGCTCATCAATCTGACAGTGTTGATGCTGGTGTCCTACATTCCGGCGATTTCGACATGGTTGCCGCCTCTGATTGCGAAATGAGGGACCAGTCAAAACCAAAGCCTGCCGATTGCATGGCCGCCGTGACCTGCGCAGCGCTGGCGCGCAAGGCTGGCGCGCGGAAGATCGTTGTGACGGATTTGCAGGACTTTCCCTTGCAGTTAGCGCTTTCCATGGGCGCGCATGAAGGGATCAATGTCGCGGCAGAGGCCGCTCGCCTGCGCTGCGCAGTGCCATGTCACCTGCGATTGTTGCTTTTCCTGAAATATGGTGACACACACCTTTGCCTGTGCGTATTTTGGCACAGGTAAATTTAACAACGGTATGCGTCAATGACTATACCTTCCCATGTCAAAGACATGCTGAGTAGAATTCGGGACCGTTTTTTTAATTCTCCCCTGCATGAACGAATGTTGCCAAGCGATGCGCAGTTCACCACCCTGCGCCCTGTTCGAAAGGCCACGCAGGCCTCTGTCGCAAAATACTGGACCCGTCTGGCCAACACCACCGGCCCTGCCGATCGCGATGCAATCGCCGACCCGCTGACAATGGCAATGCCAGAGCAGTTCAACGCCAATATTGAAAATTTCATCGGGACCGTGAAACTGCCTGTCGGCATCATTGGCCCCTTGCGGATCAACGGGTTAAATGCGCACGGTGATTACCATGTGCCAATGGCCACCACCGAAGCCGCACTCGTCGCGTCCTATGCGCGCGGGGCCTATGCCGCCACGAAATCAGGCGGCATCAGCACGGCAATCCTGTATGAAGGGGTCATCCGCACACCGGCCTTTGTGCTGGAAAACCTGCTGAATGCGGGGCTGTTCGTCGAATGGGTCGTGACCGAGGTTGAGACGCTGAAGGCGGCGGCAGAATCCACCACACGGCACGGCAAACTGGTGTCGGTGGAGCCGATGATCGACAATAACGTGGTGTTCCTGATCTGCCGCTACACAACCGGCGATGCGGCGGGCCAGAACATGGTGACAATCGCCACGAATGCCCTGTGCGACGATATTGTGGCGCGCTGCCCCGTTGCCCTGAAGGCATGGTATATCGAGGGCAATTTTTCCGGTGACAAGAAAGCGTCATTTCTGGGGCTGGTCACGGGACGCGGGCGCAAGGTCAGTGCGTCGGTCACGCTGAAGGCAGATGTGGTCGAACGCACTTTGGGGACACGTGTTCAGGACATGCTGGAATATGGTCAGGTGGCCAATCTTGGCGCGCATCTGTCGGGGCAGTTGGGGGCGCAGGCGCATTATGCCAACGGGCTGGCGGCGCTCTATATCGCAACCGGTCAGGATGCCGCCTGCGTTGCCGAAAGCGCCATGGGCATCACCCGTATGGAAGCGCGCGGCAATGACCTGTTTTGCAGTGTGACCATGCCCAACATTCTTGTCGGGTCGGTCGGCGGGGGCACATCGCTGCCCAGCCAGTCGGCGGGGCTGAACATCCTTGGGCTGAAGGGCGCGGGCCATGGTGCGGCGCTGGCCGAAGTGGTGGCCGCAACCTGCCTGTGCGGCGAGATCTCGATTGTGGCGGCGATTGCGGCGGGGCATTTCACGCGCGCACATGAAAATCTGGCGCGGCACAGATGACACCTGCGGCGCTGTGGACCTACCAGAAAGAACGCTTCCCGCTGGCCAGGACGATGCCCTTGCTGGCGGTTTTCTCCGCAGCCAGCATCAGTGTCTCGGCCGAGTTGGCGGGGCGGCCCCTGCCGGGCTGGGGGGCGTTTGTGGCAGGGTTCGCTGTGGCAATGCTGCTGTTTTTCCAGATGCGGGTTTGCGATGAATACAAGGATCTGGAAGATGACAAACGCTACCGCCCCGACCGCCCCATCCCGCGCGGCCTGATCTCGCTTCGCGCCGTGTTGACACTCGGGCTGGTTTCCTTGCCGGTGACGGCCTTTGCTGCATGGGCATGGCACCCGCCGCTGTTGTGGCTGCTTGGCGTTGTATGGCTGTGGCTGCTGGCTATGACGGCAGAATTTGGCGCGCCAAGGTGGCTGAAGGCGCGGCCCGTGTTGTATCTGGTCAGCCATATGGCGATCATGCCGCTGATCGACCTGCTGCTGACGGCAATGGAATGGCTGCCCGCCGGCACGCCAGCATTCTGGCTGTGGCTGTTTCTGGCGCTGTCGTTTGTGAATGGCTGCGTGCTGGAAATCGGGCGCAAACTTTGGGCGCCCCAAAACGAGATTGACGGGGTCGACACCTATTCCGGCCTGTGGGGGCCAAGAAAGGCCGCCTTGATCTGGGCTGCATGTGTCGTGGTGTCATGGGGCTTGCTGGTCGGTGTGGGGGTGGCAACCGGTGTGGTCTGGGTTGCGGTAGTGCTGGGCGGTGCGGGGGCGCTGTGGTGCCTGCGGGCGGCGGCGGCTTATGTGGCAGCGCCCACCATTGCAGCGCAAAAGCGCCTTGATACGGTTGCCGGGCTTTGGGTCTTTGCCTGCTATGCGCTGGCGGGGTTTGCCCCGCTGATTGTAAGGATGTTCTGATGGCGTTTATTGTTCCGCAGGATCAGGCGCGCAACGTGGAAGATGTCGGCGGCAAGGCGGCGGCGCTGTCGCGTCTGGCCGAAAACGGGTTTGCGCCGCCTGCGTTTTTTGTCATTCGCGCCGACGCGTTCGACACTGGCACGCCGCTTCAGGGGTTGCCCGACGCGTTGGCGCATCTTGGCGCAGGGCCGTTTGCCGTGCGCAGTTCGGCGCGGCAGGAAGATGGCGCTGCGCACAGCCACGCAGGACAGTTCGACACGCTGCTGAATGTGCCCGCGCGCGGGGTCGAGGATGCGGCGCGACAGGTCTGGCAATCGGGCTTTTCCGACACAGTGGCCACTTACCGCGCGCTGAAGTCACAAACCGGGGCTGAAGGGCCAGCGGTTATTGTCCAGCGCATGATTGATGCGCGCGCGGCGGGTGTGGCGTTTTCCGCCGACCCCGTGACAGGACGGCGCGACCGCGTTGTGATCTCGGCGATTGCCGGATTGGGCGAGCGTCTGGTTTCAGGCGAAGAAGACGGCGAGGACTGGACAATCGGCGCGACCGCGAACTGTGCCACAGTGCCTGCCGTTCTGAACGCGGCGCAGGCCGAAGCGATTGCCGCATTGGCGCGGCGCGCAGAAGATGTGTTTGGTGCGCCGCAGGATATTGAATGGGCAATAGATGATGACGGGCTGCATATCTTGCAATCGCGCCCCATCACCACGCCGCTGCTGCCACCGCCCAACCCCGATACCACACTGACAATATTTGATAATTCCAACATTGTCGAAAGCTATCCGGGTATGGTCAGCCCGCTGACCTATTCCTTTGCCGTTCATGTTTATGCCCGCGTCTACCGCGCCTTCGTGGCCTTGCTGGGGGTGCCTGACCGCACAATCGCCGCGCAATCTGCCGTGTTTGGCAATATGCTGGGCCGTGTTGACGGGCGGGTCTATTACAACCTTGTAAACTGGTATCGGGCGCTGGCGCTGTTGCCCGGTTTTTCGCTGAACAGGGCGTATATGGAAACCATGATGGGGGTGGACACGCCCATGCCCCGCGATGTGACCGACAGCATTGGCCCACCACCTGCCACGGGCACCGCGCGCGTTTTCGAATACCTTCGGCTGGGGCGCGCGGGCGCGGGCCTCGTGTGGCAGGCGATGATGCTGCCGCGCACGCGCCGCCGCTTTTATGCGCGCCTGAATACCGCGCTGAACAGCGGCTTTGATGTGACGCGCGCAGGGCCAACAGCACTTGCGGCGGAATACCGCACGATCGAAAGCACCTTGCTGGATCGTTGGGATGCGCCGCTGGTCAATGATTTTCTGTGCATGATTGCGTTTGGTGCCTCGCGCAACCTTTTGGAAAAATGGCTGGGGCCGGATGGTCTGGCCCTGCATAACGATGTGATGATCGGGCAGGGCGACATTATTTCGGCAGAACCCGCGCAGCGCATCATGAAAATGGGACAGATGGCCCGCGCCGCCGGTCTGGATGCCGCGCTGATGGCGGACGGGATGGCCGTCCTTGCCCGCCATCCCGACCTGCGCCGCGAGGTCGAGAGCTATCTTGATAAATTCGGCGACCGCTGCACGGAGGAGCTGAAACTTGAAAGCCTGACACTGCGCGATGACCCGTCCAGCCTGCTTGCCGCGATTGTGGCCAGCGCGCAACGTGGTGCAACTGACGCGCACAAGGCCAAAGACCCCGACTGGCGCGCACTATTTCCCAACCCGTTCTCACGCATGATTGCGAAGGGCCTGATTTCATGGACCAAAAACCGCGTGCGCGACCGCGAAAACCTGCGGTTTGAGCGCACGCGCATCTTCGGTTATGCGCGCCGTGTGTTTCTGGGGCTGGGCCGTGAATTTGCCGCGCGCGGGTTGCTGTGCGGCCCGCGTGACGTGTTTTACCTGACCACGTCAGAAGTGCTTGGCGCGGTCGAAGGGTATGGGCTGTCGGGCGATCTGAAATCGCAGGTCAGCTTGCGCAAGGCCGAAGATACGGCGGCGGCAAACCGCCCCGACCCGCCCGAACGGATTGAATTGCGCGGCCCCGCCATTGCGCCCGTCTGGGCTAATGCGCCTGCCCTGCAAGACCAGTCCGCGCGCCGCAGTGCAACCGGCTGCTCGGCAGGGCGGGTGACAGCGGTGGCCCGCGTGATCCGCGACCCGCGCACGCAATCGCTGGAAGCGGGTGAAATACTTGTGGCGCGACATACCGATCCGGGCTGGATTGCCGTTTTCTCGAACGCGTCGGCCATTGTTGTCGAACGCGGATCGCTGTTGTCACATTCGGCCATTGTGGCGCGCGAATTGGGCATTCCCTGCGTGGTGGGGTTGAAGGGGGCGACGCAATGGGTTGCAGATGGCGAAACCCTGACCGTTGACGGCGCAACCGGCGAGGTGGAGAGGCATATTGACGAATTCCGAGATTGAAGCGAAAGCCGCCTTTGACCACATCCGCTATGCCCAGTTATGGGAAGATGCGGATATCCTGACGGCGGCCTTGGGCGATTGCAGCGGGCGAACGCTGGTGTCGATCTGCGCGGCGGGGGATAATGCACTGGCAATGCTGGTGCTGGACCCCGCCAAGGTTGTGGTGGTCGACCTGTCGCCCGCGCAGATCGCGTGCCTGAAGCTGCGGATCGCGGCCTATTCGACCCTGACCCATGCGGAATTTCTGGAACTTATGGGCGCGCGCGCGTCAATGCAGCGCAAGGCGCTGCTGGCGCGTGTGATGGCCGCGCTTGACCCTGAAACACAGGCATTCTGGAATGCACTTGCCACGGATGTCGCGCGTTTCGGGGCTGGCGGGGTGGGCAAGTTCGAACGCTATTTCCGTATATTCCGAACGTGGTTTTTGCCGCTCGTGCATTCCCGCGCGACGCGTGACGCCATATTCGTGCCGCGTGACAGGCAGGGGCGTCAGGACTTTTTTGACACGCGGTTCAACACATGGCGCTGGCGGGTGTTGCTGAATGTCTTTTTCTCGCGCTTTGTCATGGGCCGGATGGGGCGGGACAAGGCGTTTTTTGACCATGTTGATGGCAGTCCCGCGCAGCATGTGGCGCGACGCATCCATCACGCAGCGGTGCAAACCGACCCGTCGGAAAACCCCTATCTGCACTGGATCATCAAGGGCACGCATGGCGCGGCCCTGCCAATGGCGTGGCGCGCGGAGAATTTTGACGTGATCCGCGACCGCTGCGCCCGCATTGAAATCCGCCCCGGTTCGCTGGAGGCATTTATCAAAACCGGCGAGTTGGCGCATGGGTTCAACCTGTCGGATATATTTGAATATAT
>SLAT01000191.1 GCA_007126715.1 Roseinatronobacter sp. | reverse complement strand
TACAGCCCGTAATTGCACTTCTGGGGGCTGTTCATGCCCTGCGGCAACGCACCGGGCAGGGCCTCGGTTTCAAAGTCATTTCCGAAACCGGGCATATACCCTTCATGCGGCCCGGAATGAGATGGCGCGCGGACCATTCCCTGCGGCAGATCGTGGCGTGTCATGGCAGCCCCCTTTTTGCAACTTGAACAGTTCTGGCTCTCCTTATTGGTTGCATTTGCAACTATGTCAAGGTTATCGTGAGTCAGTCGGGCAGAGGAGACAGGCATGATCCGGCTTTATGAGTATTGGCGATCATCGTCATCTTACCGTGTTCGCATAGGGCTGAACCCGCTGGGGCTGGCCTATGAGAGCGTGCAAGTTGAACTTACGAATGGTGAGCAGACCACAGCGGAAAATCTGGCACGCAACCCGCAAGGCATCGTTCCGACCTTGGAAATTGACGGCCATCGCCTGACGCAATCTTTGGCGATACTGGAATACCTTGAAGAGCGATTTGCTCCCGGATGGTTGCCTGATTGCGCGCAGGAACGTGCAAGGGTCAGGGCGCTTGCCATGGCTGTCGCGATGGAGATCCAACCTGTTTGCAACATCCGTGTGGCAAAGGCCGCAGTTGCCGCGTCGTGCGGAGCATATTCGTTGGAAAGCTGGATGCGCGACCATATTGGTCCGGGTCTGGTGGCAGTGGAGAAACTGCTAGATCATCCGCATGCCGGTCGATTCTGTCATGGTGACACGGTTTCGCTGGCCGATATCTGCCTGCTGCCACAAGTTTACAACGCCCGACGCTGGGGTGTGGATATGAGCCAGTTCACCCGAATAAGCAGGATTGAGGCAGAAATGCTGGCTTTGGATGCCGTCAAAATGGCGCATCCGGACGCATGCGCGCGGGTCTAGTGTTTCACACCTGACAAAAGAACCGCCATAGTGACACTGGTCTGCCTTGTGGGGCCATGAAGGCATAGCTTCGGCAATCGGCCTTACTTCCGCGCGCGTCCACCGCCCGCAAAGCTGTCGCTGAGCATCTTGAGTTATGTGGCGAACACTAGCGGCGGCGCGCGTCAGCTTCGGCAGATATGTTGAACAAGCGTGCGGACAGGGTGCCCCCGAATTCCATGCTCCCAAGGATCACAGTGGTTTCCGCACCGGTATCGTCCCGGATAACCCACTGGCGCAATTCAGTCGGATTGGCCGAGAAAACCAACCGGATCGAGCCGTATTGAGGGTTTTCGGGGTCTTGGGCGACGACATTGGTTGTATCGCCATCTTGAGTATGTCCAACGACCATGCGCCGATTCTCAAAATCGACATTCTGTTCAAGAATGAGGTTCAGCGGGGTTTGTCGCAATGGGTATTGGTTTGGCCCCTGATTTGACCGGCCATCAAACACGGCAACCTGTCCACCCCCCGCCATGACAAGCGATTGCTCTGGCGGATCATATTCAAACCGCACGCGCCCGGGTCGCCGTATAAAAATACGGCCGGTTGTAAGGCTGCCATCCGGATTGATCTGGGTAAACTCTCCCTGTGCAGTCGAAAAGCTGTTGAAATAGCGCGATATCTCGGACAGCGGTATCGCCTGTGCATAAGCAGGGGACACCAGCGCGAGCGCGGGCAGGGATAACAAGAGGGAACGGCGTGTCATGTTCATGTGCCTTAGATATCGCATTTGCAGCAAAGCGGAAGATGTGATCTGCTCACGCATTCAACACAAGGCAGAGAGTTGCCGATGCCAGCACCGTAGTTTCCGCGAAGGCGCGGTATGTGCTTATGGGCTGCAGCGATACGAAAACGCCTCTGCTACTGATGCATGGCAGAGAACACCACGCTACAGGCCAGCGCAAGCGATGCATCCGTGATCTGGATTGCTTGCAATGCTTTTAGCGCTTTTCTCTGATGTGGCGCATCAATGACAATATGTCATTCTCAGCGGCTTCTTTCTGGTCCCTACTGTGCTGCTGGTGACTTTCCGCGCGCTCTCGGGCAAGCGAGATGGTTTTGATGCTGCGGAACTTGTCTGCAACAGTTGCTTCCAGTGCTTCAACCCGAGGCATGATCTGCGCCAAGGCCCTGTCGATCTGTGTAATTTCATTTCGAACGGCACGGATATATGCCCCGACATAGGGTGCGGCCTCTGGAATGACCAAATGTGCCTCATGTTTCAGTTTTTCCAGCATAAGATCACGGCTATCGTGCAATTGCGCAACATGGCCTCTGATTGTTGCCAATTCATAGGCATCGGCCATCATTTCATGCCGTCGCAACCGCTCCAGGACGGTCAAGGTATTGATGCGCTTACTCGTCATCCTGCTTTGAAAGGGGCAGTTCGTTCTGCGTGCGCACCTCCGCGCGCTCTAACAATCTAGTGCGCATCCTCTCCAGAATTTCGACGGGAAATGCGCCGTAGCTGCCAGCACTACTGGTCGGAAAAGACACCTGCGGCGGCCCAAGCGGGTATGGTTGTGCACCCTCATCTGTCCAGATCGTATCTGCCTGAGCAGTCAATGCCGATATGACCAACAGGCTTGCGGTCGTCATGCCAAGCTGTCGGGGCGTCATATCGCGGGAAGTTCCTTTTGAGCGGCCTCGACCATGTAGAAATCCGGCTGCTTGTTGCTGGGAATATTGCCGCGCCCAATCTCGACACAGATATTGGGCGGATGGTTGGCGACCAATGCCACGAAAATATCGCGGATGATCAGATAGAACGCGCCATCCTCATCTTCGATTTGCTTCAACCTGCCTGAAATCGGCTGGACCATACAATATGCAAGAAAAACGCCCAAGAAGGTGCCGACAAGGGCGCCGCCAATCATTGTTCCCAGTATTTCGGGCGGTTGGTCGATCGAGGACATGGTCTTGATAACACCGAGTACCGCAGCGACAATCCCGATTGCCGGAAGCCCGTCTGCCATTGTCTGGATAGCCGCAGCCGAAGCGAGTGCCTCGCGGTGGTGCTTCTTGATCTTGCGATTGATGACATCTTCGGTCTGATACTTGTCGTCAAACTGCATCGAGAGCATGCGAAAACTGTCGGTGATCAATTCGGTTGCGAAATGGTCGTTCAAGATGGCCGGATATCGCAGGAAGATACTGCTTTCCTTGGGGTTCTCTACATGCTCGTCAAGCGCGATGATCCCTTTTGTTTTGTACAGCCGTGCAAGCTCATACATCAGCTTCAGCAATTCTTCGTAATGGCTGGCGTTGAACTTTGGCCCTTTTACAACCTTCACCAGACCACGGAGTGACGAGCGCACCACATTTGTGGAATTGGCGATGATAAATGCCCCGATCGAACCGCCGCCGATCATCAAGCCTTCGAACGGGAGGGCGTAGAGGACAATGTCCATCTTGCCGCCCGACAACATGAATCCGCCGAAAACCAGACCGAAGACCATCGCAAGCCCCAGAAAGATCATCATCGCATTTTCGCCCTATATTTTGCGGAGCCTGCCGCCCATCCAGTGAGTGTTCTTGATATGTATAATTGACATTATCACAATAATAAACAAGAATAGTTTTACCTAATACCGAAAAAAGGGCAACAGCCATGAACAGGGCGGACACATTTGTCTATCTGCTTGAAGAAGATATAGTGCAGGCCCTTGTTCCAGACTGGCCGCCAGAGATGCAGGTGGCGGTGTGCCTTACCTCTGATGGGGGCTGCGATATGGCTGTCCACCACGCCAGCGAAGTTGCTTGCGTGCTGGACCGGATTGCAAAACTATATGGCGGGGCCAGCAACGATCTATGTGTTGCGCCGCAGATTGACGGATACCAAACCCGCAAGGTTCTGTTTTCCGAGGAGCAGCAACTATTTTCACTCGTTGCAGAAAGCCCGAACCTGGCCGAGTTGGCGGCTGATTACTTGCGTGACTTCCGTGGCATATGCGAAAATCATGCGCCTGAAGCCGTGGCAGGAACGAGGGCACAGCCCGAGCTGATCGAAGAGGTGCCCCCGATGGACAGGGCCGAAGAGCTTTTGGCTGGACTGCCTTTTGGTTACGATGCGCCACAGCCACAAAAACGCCCCGAATGCATTTTTCTTGACGCCGCATTGCAAAACGAGGGCGCTGCAATCCGTCTGACATTACAGCCGGCGGCGAAAACGGGGAATGAAACACCAGTCGTGGCAAATCACATCGCGTTTCGCGATGATTTCGAACGTTTCGTCTTGCCGCTTGACGTGTTGGACGGATGGTCGCCAGAGCAGGCTACGATGATCGACATTCCTGATGATCTGATGCCCGAAGCAATGGTTTCGCGGTTTCAGAACGTGCAACATTATTGCTCTGTAACAATAACGGAGCGCGGCATATTCCTGTCGCCTGGTGCGCCTATTGGTTTGGCATCGGCGGCTTTGGTCGCTGCAAGCCATTCAACAGCGCCGCGCTCGGCAGGCCGTTTCTTCAAATCTTTACCTGTTGCAGTTGGGGTTCTGGTCGCAATGCTGGTGGCGTCTGGTCATCTTGCGACTGCGCGGGGCAACGATTCGGGCCATGTTGCGCCGCATATCCTTGGTGCAAGCCAGGCTGATTCCGCGCTGGATATCATCTCGGCTATGGCGCAACGGGACGCGGACAAATAATTGTTGAAGTATTCTCTGATACTATAGGCGTCCTAACAGTAGACAAATACACAGATTTTAAGTGATACGTTCGTTTGTTTTTGACTGGCGTGTTTATTGCAAATGCTTCTGCTCTCGCATTGGTGATGTTCTTGAGTAAGCGGGAATTCGCTTTAGTTAGTTTTACGTATTAAATGAACAGTTGCTTGAGAAGTGTTTATATGTAAATCTATTCTTGCTTTTGTCGAAGAATTCGATGTTCCGTGAACTTCAGGCTAGCGACTGCGAGACTGTGGGCGTTGGGCTGTGTGCGCGGTAGGTATAGTTTTGTAGAGGGTGTCCTAATGACAAAACCCGATCCCGCAACCGACATTCTAGCAGCTGTAGCCGCTGCCTATGCGGCAAGAACTGACGTGTCGGCAGATGATATAGTTGCGCTGGTGGGCAAGCTGCGCCGTGAATTCGGCAGCGCTGACATGCTTGCGCCTGAAGATAAACCGAAACCCCGCGAGAGCACGCGCATCTCTCCCGCGATCCCCATCGAGAAGGCCGTGACGCATGACAAGGTCTATTGTCTGTGTTGTGGCAAGGGCTTCAAGATGCTCAAGCGCCATCTTGGTGCCGAGCATGGCCTGACAGAAGCCGCGTACCGCGCCATGTTCGACTTGCCAGAAGACATGCCACTGGTCGCACCCAGCTATTCTGACCGCAAGGCCAACTATGCCCGCAGGGTCGGATTTGGAAAATACGATCGCCGCGAAACGCAATCAGAGCGTTCCGGTGTCGAATAAGACCTGAGGTTTGGCTGAACGATAAATCGTGGCGATCTAGCTGCAATTTGCGGCCGGATCGAAGCGGTTTATCGTATCAAATTAGGCATGGGTGAATGGCAGAACAGCAGATCATCATCAAGAGAAGCGATGACCACGACGATCACGACCACCACGGTGGCGGCTGGAAAGTGGCCTATGCTGATTTCATGACCGCGATGATGGCCTTCTTTCTGATGCTCTGGATCATTTCTGCAGCGGATGAGAAAAAGCTTCAGGGTCTGGCGGAATATTTCACCCCCACGGAAACGAACAAGCTCAGAGGGGGGGAGGGTTTTCTGGATGGTCAGGTTTTTGGCCCTGATGGCTTCTATAGCGGCATTGACGGCGAAAGCTTTCAGATAAATCCCCCCAGCTTTGGCCGAGAAGAGCCGCTATCGCCGCCAGACGAAGGCGCGCAGGAACCTGCGCCGCGTGTCGTGGTCGAATATGTCTTTGCGTCTTTGCAAGGATACATGGCCGAGCATGATCATTTGGCGCAAGCACCTAATTTGGCTTATGACAAGGAAAACGATCCTGCTTGGCTTGCGCTGCTGGCGGAACGTGCGGACAAGCTGGATGCCGTCGCTGAAGATATCATCCAAGCGGTCGAAACGAATGCTGCACTTGTCGAACTTGACTATGATCTGAGGGTCGAGAGGACGCAGGACGGATTGCTGGTGCAAATCTTGGACCAGGAAGGCCGGCCAATGTTTGCGTCTGGCAGCGCGCGGATCAGTGACGCCACTCGTGAACTGTTGCGCGTGATCGGCCTTTCAGTTGCTGACCTGCCTTATCCGATCATGATTACCGGCCATACAGATGCCGTTCCTTTCGCTAATGATGTGGAATACGGCAACTGGGAGTTGTCGGCAGACCGGGCAAACGCAGCGCGGCGTGCCCTTGTTTCGGCCGGGGTCGCGGCCGAGCGTATCGTGCGTGTTTCTGGTGTCGCCTATACGAAGCCCCTCAATGTTGCCGTGCCGACCGCACCTGAAAACCGGCGGCTTACTGTGCTTCTGAGCTATCCGAACCCGGCAATTGGCGGTGCCTCAATCGAGGGCGTTGTCATGCACCGTGCTGTTGGCTCTGCGAATTAGAGTTTTTCAAACATAGTCAATCAATAAGCTAGTCGTGCCGTGGTTGCCGATCTGCGCCAGGTATGGGTTTGACATGCCCGATTTTGATGAGATTTCCCCATATTCGCAGATCAAACGCGTCGCTGACTTATGCACAGTCCTGACATGCGAAGACTATCCAAGAACATTTTCTGTACTATCTATGGTAGTTTTTTGACCTATCCTCGCAACAACTAGGCAAAAACATCACACATGTGAAATATCTTCATGTATTGCGGAACAACTCATAGTTATCGTTGACCGGAGTATCAATCTAAGGTTGTATGATGGCGAAGCTGGACCGAAGTCGTATGAACACAAGTATAATTTTGTAAGACAGCAACACCCGACTCAGGAACTCCGATGGCTCGATGTTGAAGATGCTAATTCTATTGCTCTTAAGACTGCTAACCTGACGCTTGCTTACCCGAGCCTACAGAAGTGAGAAATCAAATGCGATCTGGCCGAATCCTGGAATTAATTTGGCAAGGTGACATACAGCCCGCCAAGGGTCCGAGCATGCGCCGTATGCAGCGCTCACTTGGTGCGTTGTTGCCGTTGCGGACGGTTTTCGTCTCTGCTGCGTATGGCGTGGATCGCAGCTATATCTTGGCTGAAGAAACCGAGCTTCTGCCAGAAGTATCCTTGGGGGATGTTCTGGTGCAAGAATTGCCGATCGAAGTGCCCGCGGGTGCGCTTGTAGTTTTCAGCGACTCTGACCTGCTTTCGGGTATCTTGCCAGATGACGAGCTTTCTTACGACCTCGGAATAATGGTGGTCGAAGTGCTGTTAGGGGTAATCCGCAGTGGGGTTTTCCCGATGGAGCGGGAAACCAGCGCGCTTTATACGATGGCTTGCTCCTATTACAGCATGATTGGTGGATCTGGCTTTATGCATCTGGGGCTGGTGCCCTCGCAGTTTCGTGCGGGGCTGGCTGCGGGGCTGTGCACATACTGGACGGGCACCCGTTCAGCACGCTGCGACACAAGCCGGCTGTTTCTAGAGCCGGATTTCCTGTCCTGTCCACATCTGCTTGCATATCTGAAAAACCTTGATGGCAACTTCGTCGCGCCTGACCATGTTCCCGCTGGCTTGATGCAGTTTCCCGATGGGCGTAGCGATTATGATGCCTGGCTTGCCGATATCCGGCAGGCGGTGACAGCTAAGCTTGACTCTCAGATGATGCCAACGCGAAGAGCATCTGCGTGATTTGAAAAATAAATGCATGAATAATCGAATTTAATCATGTATTAACCATCTATTTCTTTGATAATGCAAATTTTTATGTATTCCTGTAATTGGATAAATTACAGGTGTCAGCATGGCGACTACGCTTCAGGCAGCCTTGAAGGAACCCCTTCTGACGATTGATCTGGAACGCGAAGCGATCCGGCGATGGCAAGACGAAGGGGACCGGCATGCACTTGAATTATTGCTGCGTAGCCACGCGCGGCAGGCATGGTCACAGGCGCTCCGCTTTGCGGATGACCCTATCGACCTTGATGATCTTGTCGCCGAAGGCATGATCGGATTAATGCGGGCCGCTGACAGTTTTGATCGCAAACTGGATTTGCGCTTTTCCACCTATGCCGCCTTTTGGGTTATGAACGGTGTGTATACGGCATTGGCTCGTATCAGAACGGTAATCGACATGCCGGTACGCACCTATCTGAGCGCCCGCATGGGGCGGCTGGGCGGTGATGATGCGGGGTTGTCGCTTTTAGCGATGCAGGGAACAGTGCCGTTTGAATCAAGCCGTGAGGGGTTAACCCTCTCCGAGAAACTGCCCTGTGAAAACATCACCCCAGCAGAAGAGGCCGAAATCAGGTCTGTGCAATCACTTCTGTGTCGGCTGTTGACAGAAGCATTGGCGGAACTTGATCCGGTCGAACAAACCATAATCTCTCGCCGGAGGCTTGCCGTTGACCCCGAATGCGCGCACGCAGTCGCCTCGGACCTTGAAATGTCGGTCCAGAAACTTCGGCAAGTAGAAGCGCGTGCGTTGAGTCGGCTGCGCCGCAACCTGCTAGAGCGCGGTTTCAACCGCGCTATGCTGAATTGAGAAGGCTGTGATGATACCCCCGACAATCGTTGCACTGACATCTCTTGTTGCGCCGCCTTCGTCAGAGGCGGGTCAAGGCGGCGGGCTTGCCAAGTTGCTGTTTGCCAGCGATGCCCCGCTTGTGCAAAGCCAGCCCGCCTTGCAATTCGCCGAACTTCTTGGCGCGGCCCGGAACCAGCTTGCACAATTTACACAAGCTGAACCGGCCCCGCCAGAGATAGCAGGCGATGCAGTGCTGCAAGAGGCAGCACTTGCCGAGCTTGGAGCAGAGATAAACGAGCTTATTGGCCGCCTTTTGACAGAACCAGAAACTCAATCCACGCAAGAGGTGGTGGTGCAGTTTCTTGACATCTTGCAAGGGGCCGAAGCCGCAAGCGGCAGTGATGCGATCGGGGTGCTTGCAACAAATCTCGCGGGTCTGGATGACGAAGGGTTGGCTCGGCTTGATGCCGTTGCCAAGAATCCGGCGGTGTTAATAACCGTGCTTGCAGAAATGGCCCAAATTCCGCGCCGTGAAACTGCGGTGCCTGTGGGCAAGCCTTTTCAGGTCGCATTCCCCAACCCTTTGCAAAGGCATGTCGCCGCATTTACCCCCATATCCAAATCAGAGGTTTTCACTTGGGAAAAGGGTATCTCCTCTGGGGCAATAAACCCCGGCATGGTTGCTCCTAATGCGGGACAGATCGACGCGCGCGCATTGGTTATGGGGGCGCTTGCAAACGCGACGGTTGGGGCAGAGCGAGACGTGCCCCTTCCGCCCACCATGCCGCCAGCCGATATGCGCACCATCGCGACCAGCATAAGCGCGGCATTGCGACCCGCCGATCCCGCAGTTCCACAGACCTCTGGTTTCGCACGCAATCTTGCGCAACAGATACGCTCTGCGAATATCTCTGAGGGCAGCACCAGAATATCGCTTGCTCCACGCGGCCTTGGCGAGATCGAAATCGACTTGCGACCGGACGAGGCAGGTAGGTTGCGCATCATCCTGCGCGCCGAGAATCCGGCAGTGTTGCAAGCGTTGCGCGGTGATCGCGACGGTTTGCTTCTTGCCCTGTCAGAGGGCGGGACGGCTGTGGATGATGCCGAATTGGAATTTGAGGATTTCAGCCGCAAGCAGCAGCGCAAAAATGAGGCGTGGGAAGATCTGCCCACTCTCACCCCAGATTCTGACGCGGAACAGGAAGCGCCAAACACTGCGCCACGTACCAGTCATATCGGGGCGGGTATTGTGGATATTCTGACTTAAGGAGCAGAAAGATGGACATCGCTCAGACCCCGGCCTCTGACCCGCGCGCTGCGAGTGGCGCAAGCGTTGCGCAAAGCAAACTTGATGCGGATTATCAGAGTTTTCTTACCCTATTGATTGCACAAGTATCGAACCAGAACCCGCTAGAGCCAATGGATTCCTCTGTTTTCGTATCGCAACTTGCGCAGTTGACCCAGGTCGAACAGTCGATCGTTACAAACCGCAATCTTGAACGTATCGACAACAGGCTTGGCAATGTCGAAGCACTTTCAGATGTGCAGTTGATCGGGCGAGAGGTCAGTGTGCCGACGGATCGTGTTGAGTTGCGCGATGGCAAGGCTACGCTGTCCTACTCGCTCTCTCGCGCGGCCGCGAATGTAAGTGTGCTGATCAAGGCGGAAGATGGTACGGTGGTGCGTGAACTCGCTGGGCAACCAGGGGCGCCCCAGACCGCCCATCGCGTCACATGGAACGGGTTGGACTTTGAGGGGCTACCGGTTCCTGACGGCGTGTTTCAGATGGTGGTTGAAGCCAAGGACCCGGATGGCGCTGCCGTCGCTTATGAGACAAGCGCAAACACGCGTGTCGAAGAACTGACATTTCGCGCCGGCCATTCTATGCTGATCCTTCGCAATGGCACCGAGGCATATGCCGGTAGCGTAACCTCTGTGCGCTAGGTCTTTGTTGCCTGACAAAATGGTCTTGCAGCCATTGTGACGCTGAGTCGGCTGCGAGAGACTGCAAGGAATCCTTGCTGCCGTTCGCCCGCGGGCAATGCCCCTTCTGGGGCGGGCCAATTTCAAAAGATCATTCCGTCCAGTTACAGCAAAATTGACATTTATCAATTTAAATTGTATTATGTTTCTAGAAAAACAACCATCGATTGTAACCTTGTCAAAGTGCACGCAAGTCTGTTGATAGCGTGCTCGGCACTTAGATCAAAGCCAAACGATCTCAGCTTACAATGAAATCAAGTAGATAAGCACGCAATGCGTGCCTAGGAGAACTTTAATGCCCAGCGAAATTAACTCTGACAGTTTCAAACTTGTCACGATATCCTATCGAAGCGAAGCACAACTATCCGATAGGTGGCACGACCTTGTATCGCTTCTTGAGGTCAGCAAGTTAAGGAACGCGGCCTCTGATGTAACCGGAGTGCTTCTTTTCGATGGCACATACTTCCTGCAGACAATCGAAGGGCCATCACAGGGTACCAAGCGCATCTTTGCGAAAATACTTCAGGACCACAGACACAAGAATATTAAGTCTTTTGAAATGCAAGAAATCGAGGAAAGAGATTTTCCAGATTGGCATATGGAGCTGATAACTTCTGATGAAACTTCCCGGATTGTTGCTGATATGGGCAGTCTGGAATTTTCTTACAGACGATTGCGGGAAGTTCAGGCCATGTCGGTGGATGTGATGAGGCAAAGGGAAAATACAATCGTATCGCCCCACTTTTCAGGGCGTTCTGAACCATTCGAAGATGATGTCAGTGGTGACAGTAACGAACCGATTGGCAATGCCTGAATGTCTGGTTCTATCTAGCAGAGTTGCAGCATTCCGCCGAGGCCGCGCGGCAACACATGCCGACCACGCTGCGGCAGTGGCGAAGGTTTCCACATCATGCGCAGGGTCTGAGGGTCCGCTGTGGCCTGAATTCGTCAGCCGGTATCGTCTGGCAGGTGGTTCCACATTGTTCCGTCTCAATAGCCAATATCGTGCTTGTAAAGCATCAGGGTCAGCACATCATCCACCCCCTCGAACACGTTCTGAAGCTGCGTTCTTATCTCACTCGACAGCGTCGCGGATTCGATCGTAGGCCCAAGAAATACAGCAGTTTTGGATGCTTTTTGCATCGCATCCATAATTTCCGCGCGCAGTCGCGCAGAATATGCAGGGCGTTGGTAGCGGGCCACGTATTTGGGGTGCACAACCGCAACAGCGAAATCCGCAACAACAAAAATAACGCTGTTTTGCCGTTGTATTGGCACGGTGATTGTCTCGACCCGGACCAGATAGGGCGCTGATGCGCTGGCGGCATGTCCATGCGGATTGGCTGGTCCTGCCAAGACCCGGCCTGTCTGATTTTCGCCTGTCTGATTATCGCGCGCAAACCAGAGACCTGCGCCGTATCCGATACATCCAAAGCTGCCAATGGCAAGTGTCGCAATGATTGCAAGCCGTCTCATCTTTTGAGTTGGTCTTTCTGATGGCTATGTCTTGAACCAGTCAAATCAGAATTTCAGCCCTTCCCTAATACGGCAGGATGACATCCAGAACATCTTCCCCATAGCCGCGCTGTTGTTGGCGCGACAACT
>SLAT01000281.1 GCA_007126715.1 Roseinatronobacter sp. | reverse complement strand
TGGACCGGCATTCGTATCGATTCGGGCGACCCGGCAACCGCGGCTGAAATCGCAATCCGCTGGTGGAAAGATCGCGGACAGGACCCGCGCGAAAAACTGGTGATCTTTTCGGACGGGCTGGATGTGGAACGCATAATGGATCTGCACACCCGATTCGCCGGGCGAGTGAAAACCAGTTTTGGCTGGGGCACCTTGTTGACCAACGACTTTCGCAACCTTGCGCCAGATGATGGGCTTGCACCGTTTTCACTGGTCTGCAAGGCGGTGTCGGCCAATGGTCGCCCAACTGTGAAATTGTCGGATAATCCTCACAAGGCGATGGGGCCAAAGGATGAAATCCAGCGCTATAAGCGGGTATTCGAAGTCGGGCAGCAGGTGGCACAGGATGTGGTTGTTTAAATCCGCTTAACCTTGTTGGCGAAAATTGGCAGATGCCTGATTTCCTCACACCGATTTTTGGTGACACGTGCCTTCAGCTGTGGTGCAATGAACCTACTTTCATCAGTGTAGGAGGAATTTAGATGTCATTGGGTTCTCACATTGCAGAATTGCGCAGAAAGCATGAACACCTCTCTGAAAAGGTCGAGGTGGCCCAGCGCAGCCCGGGAACTGACGACCTGCATATCGCCGACTTGAAGAAGCAAAAACTCCGCCTGAAAGAAGAAATCGAGCGCCTTTCGCACGCCTGACCTGCTCTTTCCACGCTATACGCAAACGGCCCGCAAAACGCGGGCCGTTTTTTATTGCCTGAGGGGCAGATCAGACGAAGAACTGCGCGCCATTCGCGCTGATGGTCGACCCGTTGATAAAGCCCGCATCATCGGCCACAAGGAAAGCCACGCAACGCGCGATTTCTTCCGGCTCGCCCAGACGCCCGGCTGGGATGCCTGCAATAATGCTTTCGCGCACCTTCTCGGGCACGGCCATGACCATTTCAGTGGCGATATAACCGGGACAAACCGCATTCGCAGTAATACCGAAGCGCGCCCCTTCCTGTGCCAGTGATTTGACGATGCCCAGATCGCCCGCCTTGGTGGCGGCGTAATTCACCTGACCGAACTGGCCTTTTTGACCATTGATCGAGGAGATCACTACCACGCGCCCGAATTTGCGTTCACGCATACCGGGCCAGATCGGGTGCACAGTGTTAAACACGCCGGTCAGGTTGGTGTCGATAACCTCTTTCCATTGTTCAGGTGTCATCTTGTGAAACGGTGCGTCACGGGTAATTCCCGCATTTGCAACCACAACCTCGATTGGGCCCAGATCAGCCTCAACCTGCGCCAAGCCTGCTTTGGAGGCTTCGTAATCGGCGGCGTTCCATTTGTAAGTCTTGATGCCAGTCTCTGCCGTGAACTTGGCAGCGGCTTCGTCATTGCCTGCATAGGTTGCAGCAACGGTGTAACCTTTCGCCGCCAGTTCCTTCGAGATCGCTGCGCCGATGCCGCGTGATCCGCCCGTGACCAATGCCACTCTTGCCATGTCTACTCCTCCTCAGGGTTTAGGTCGTCGCAATATCTGTTATCGAACGTATGCAGGTTGCGCAAGAATGTTGCGCAACCTTTTTTGCTCAGCGTTCCAGACACATGGCGACACCCATGCCGCCACCGATGCAAAGCGTCGCCAGACCTTTCTTGGCGTCGCGGCGCTGCATCTCGAACAGAAGCGTGTTCAGGATGCGGCAACCAGAGGCACCGATGGGGTGCCCGATGGCAATGGCCCCGCCATTGACGTTTACCTTGTCCACATCCCAGCCCATTTCCTTGTTCACTGCACAGGCTTGCGCAGCAAAGGCTTCATTGGCTTCGATCAGGTCCAGATCCTCGGGCTTCCAGCCGGCCTTCGCCAGTGCCTTGCGGCTGGCATAGATCGGGCCGACACCCATAACCGAAGGGTCAAGGCCAGCCGTTGCGTAGCTGGCAATCCGCGCAATCGGGGTTAGCCCGCGCTTTTCTGCCTCTTGCGCGCTCATCAGCATGACGGCGGCCGCACCGTCATTCAGCCCCGAGGCATTGGCGGCAGTGACCGAACCATCCTTGGTAAAGGCAGGGCGCAGCTTTTGCATGGCTTCCATCGTTGCGCCGTGGCGGATGTATTCGTCCTGATCCACCACAATATCGCCCTTGCGGGTTTTTACGGTGAAAGCAGCAATCTCATCTGCGAATTTGCCAGCTTTCTGCGCGGCTTCTGCCTTGTTCTGGCTGGCCACGGCAAATGTGTCCTGCTCTTCGCGGGTGATCTGCCATTTCTCGGCGACATTCTCGGCGGTCTGGCCCATATGGTAGCCGTTGAATGCATCCCACAAGCCGTCACGGATCATGGTGTCGATCAGTTTCATATCGCCCATCTTCTGGCCTGTGCGCATAAGGGCAGCGTGCTGGCTCATGGACATGTTCTCTTGGCCGCCTGCCAGAACAATTTCGGCGTCGCCCAACTGGATATGCTGCGCACCAAGCGCGACCGCGCGCAGGCCCGAACCGCAGACCTGATTGATCGACCATGCGGCAGCTTCGATCGGCAGACCTGCATTGACATGTGCCTGACGCGCGGGGTTCTGCCCCTGACCTGCGGTCAGAACTTGCCCCAGAATGGTTTCGGATACCTCCGCCTTGTCGACGCCTGCCCGCTCGACAACAGCTTGAAGCACGGCTGCGCCAAGGTCATGGGCGGGGGTGCTTGCAAAGGCACCGCCAAATGAACCGACGGCAGTTCGCGCCGCGGAAACGATAACAACATTGGTCATGTGATCTCCTCTCTCTATTACACGGTATTCTGACCAACGCGGAAATCGCGCCCATCAGATAATTGTCTTCCCTGATGTTTGTAACAGGATGCAGAAACAGTGCAACGGCGCTGCGTCGAATGCTGGCGCAAACGGCTGGAATGAGGTTTTGAAGCAAGCTCCCAGCCCAAGTCGAAGGGGCGCTTTGTTCGCCTGTTCGTCACAGTTTGTTTCCGTGATTCCATATTGCAGGCATGGACATCGCGTCCTTCAGCGATTAAAAAAGTGTCAAAGGAGTGACATGGAACGACAGCTGGCAAAATATCATCTGGGGCAGATTGTGCGCCATAAAAAGCACCCGTTTCGCGGGGTGATTTTTGATGTCGACCCAAAATTTGCAAATACCGAGGAATGGTATCATTCAATCCCTGAAGAAGCGCGGCCCCGCAAGGATCAGCCTTTTTATCATCTTCTGGCAGAGAATGACGAAAGTTTCTATGTCGCCTATGTGTCCGAGCAAAACCTGATTCCGGACGAGTCGGGCGAACCGGTAGAGCACCCAGATCTGAGCGAGATATTTGGCGAATTCCACAACGGCCATTACCCGCTGCAAATCCAGATGAACTGACCAGCTATCTGGGCTGGTTCGGGTGTCCAGCTTTTCGCCCCTTGTGTTTGCTACGTGACGCCAGATATCCTGTGTCGGAATGGAGCGTGTCGCGTACGGCGGACTAATGCACCAAGCGCGGAATCAAGGCCGAAGGCCGCCGCGACTCAAAGGGCCGCCCACGGGCACGGCGATTTGGCTGCCCCCAGCGCTCAGCTTTGATCTTTTGCGGATTTGGCCAGCATAAAGCGCAATAAAGCTTATCGCGGATCGCCGCACCGCGGCCCGACGCTGCGCGGCTTGACGCCCGATGCTGCTATGTCTGGAAATCCCGCAAAGCGGACGCTCGCGTTATGCGCGGAGGTATCTCACAGGGTCTTGAGGTATTCCAGAAGCGCCCGCCGCTGCTCATCGCTAAGCCGGTCAGCGAATGTGTGGCCCGCATTCCCATAGCCGGGAAGTGTTGTGTCATAAATCCTTGCCCGCTCTGGCCCCGACGGGACAGAGGTTTTGCCCGCCTCCAGCGTTTCACTTTGCCAGCCCATTGCCTCTGGGTCATAGTCTTGCGGTATGACGTGGCGCCAGAAAGCAGGGCGCGACCGGCTGTCCAGAAGCGCCGCCAGATTGGGAACCGATCCGTTATGCAGATAGGGCGCTGCGGCCCATATTCCGTCCAGCGGCGGCGCGATATACCCTTCGGCCGGGGCAGCACGCACAGTGCCGCCATGGGGTGAACGCTCCACCCAGTCAAAGAAGCGGTCAAGGCTGCCATCGGTCATGGTTTGCGCATAAAGCGGGTCCGTGCCAATTTCGTCCAGCGGGACGACACGGTTGGGGTAGCTGGGCGTGTCGCCATAGGTCCCGTGACAACTGGCGCATTCCGACATGAACAGCTCTTGCCCCTGAGCGGCCAGTTGCGGGTCGACCGGGTAGGGGTAGGCGGGCGGTGTCAGGTCTTCGAGATAGGCACGAATATCAGGCGCATAGCTGTCAATTTCGGCCAGTTCCTCGATACTATCCGCGCATAGCAAGGAGGCAAACAGCATATAGCGCGAATGATCCCCGCGCCCGATTGTGGTGTAGAACATGGCGTTTTTCTTGCCCATCCACCACCAAGGCGGCGTGCGCAGGGGAACAGGCGTATTCGGGGGCGGGTCCAGTAGCGGGTCTTGTGACCATTCCATCGTGCGCGCGTCACGATGCGCCATCAAGGCCCAACTCAGATTGGTGGCCGGGTTCATTCCAACCGTGCTGGTCTGGATATAGGGCGCGATTCCGTCAATCCGGTCTGCCCAAAGCTGCCATGCGGCGCTTTCGTCTGGCCCCTGCACATAGCGGCCAACTTGTGTGACAAGCTGGCGCGGGTCAGTGGTGAAATCGCCGAAGGCATCGCCCAGCCCGACAACCACCTCATCCCCGATGCGCCCGGCGTGACAGACCAGACAGTTATTTGAAACCACCTCGACGCCAGCATCATTGACATGCGCTGTCAGAAAAAATGGCAGTTCCGCATTTCGCCCGGTACGGCCCGGCAACAGCATTGAAGGGTCGGTTTCGGGGGCAATCCGGCGGTAAGCAGAATAGGGCATCCCGCAACTGACATAAGGCTGATTTACCAGTGCCGTATAGCCTGCCTGCGGATCGCCCTCGCGTTGCGGCGTCTCGGCCACCCGCCCGGTCGCAGAGCGGAACCTGTCGGGGTCAGGGCCAAAAGGCAATGGCAGACCGGCCAGCGCCCATAGCCCTGCTGCCAGACCACTGACAGTCAGCACAGATACCGCATAGACAAGGGCTTTTCGTGTCATTCTTGCCTTTCTCCCGAAAGCTGCAAAATACCTGAACCGCGCACCGGCTGCCCGTCAAGCTGGCCTTCAGCATGAACCAGCCCTGACCAGATGAGGGGCGTGAATTCGTGCTCTTGAGTGTCAGAGACGGCAGTCACCTCCAGTTCAAGTGCATCGTCAAGCCTGATCGCCCATGCGACTGGCCATTCGACCCGTGCGCCTTGCCATAAGCGTGGAAACGACACCTGCGCAATATCACCCCCAAGCGGTCGAGTTGATCCATCTGCCGCGATCAAGGCCGCATCCACGGTGGGCGCGCCCCGTCCGTCACTGCGTTGAGACACAATTACCGACAGATCATCGCCATTATCGAGATGCACCAGCATCCTGTCAGAGTAGACAGGCCCAGCCCCCGGCAAGGGCAACTCGCCCCAAGCATGATCGAACCATGCGGTCCCAGTGACCGGCATTTCCTGTCCGTCAGTGGTGAGTGTGCCAGTCACATCCATTCGGGTAAAGGCATATCCACGAAACGGCGCATCTTCTGCATCTAAACGAAGCGGTGCCTTGTCAGGTCGAAGGTCCAGGGTCATGCCAAGATTGCCAGCCGTCGCGGTGAATTGCCAGGCATTGGTCTGGCTGTCATCGGGGAACGCGAGCGCCCAGTTGTCGAAATATAGCTGTTGCAGTTCCTCATCAAACCCGGCCTGACCTGACACACCGCGCCCAAATCTTTCTTCGGCAATATTATGTGTGCTGTCTGTTGCAATCAGATGCGCGCGGTAAATATCGCGCAATTCCCAGATGGATGGGACTGTGTCGTTTTGGCTGTCGGGCGGAACCAGTCCGATACGTGTCATGGAAAACTGAACATTGACTGGCGTGCCTTCCGGTCCTTCCAGATGCGCGGACATCTGCCAGACCTCGGATCTAGCGGAAGGGTGGGCTGCATGATCTTGCGGCCATTCTAGCGGGTTTGCCTGTTCTGGTCGCTCGAACCCGTCCTGCGACAGGCTTGCCATTGCCCCCATCCAGTCTGTTGGCTGCTCTGCCCCTTCGGTCTGTGGCCCTTGCCGGAGAATAAACCACAACCCCGCCACAAAGATCGCGCAAAACACTGCGAGCGCGGCGGCCCATGGGCGTGGTCGTTTCATCCGGTGACTTCCTGTCTCATAGGGCCTTTCCCACAGTGTTAAGGTATTGCACAGCATCGTCAAACCAAGCCCCGGGCGACTCAGCGACGCAGGCGGTGCTTTTGTGGCACAGATAGGGTGCAACCTGCCTATCTATCGTTCTTGCCGGGAATATGTGTTCTATTAAGTCTTGACGCCAGGTGTCGAAACCCTGAACGGCATGGACTGTTATTGTCTGGCCTGTGCCGCTTCGGCATGGTCGTAAACCCGTATTGTGCTATGAAAGCGTCGGATGCAGTTGAATATTGATGTAATACTGGATTTTGACCTGACACAGGGCGACGCGGCGCTGCTGATGATCGAGGCCGCGAAAAAAGACGGTCAGCAGATACTGGGCAGTACGCTCGACATTCGGAATGCAGAGTTGCGCAAACTCAACGCCGTGGGCCCGTTGGACCAGCGCATATGGGCGCTGGTGTCTGATAATCGCTTGCACACGCGTTATACTGCAAGCGTGAAGGTCACTCGCGCAAACAGAGCATTGGAATATCTTGCTGCGACCCCGCTGGACGAATTGCCCGGTGATGTTTTGCCATATCTGCGCCCCTCTCGCTTTTGTCCCTCAGACATGTTCGCACCAGTTGTTTCCGAGAATTTCGCCCATCTGCACGGTGGGGCCATGATTTCAGCGATGCGGGACTGGGTCGGTGCTGCGCTCTCTTATGTTCCGGGCAGCTCGGACGCTTCGACCAGCGCGATGGAAACATACATCTCGCGCGAAGGGGTCTGTCGGGATTATGCGCATCTGGTTTGTAGTCTTGCCCGCGCCGCCAGTATTCCGGCCCGCTATGTTTCGGGGTACGGCCCCGATGTCACCCCGCAGGATTTTCATGCTGTCGCTGAGGTCTGGCTGGACGGGGGCTGGCACCTTGTTGATGCAACAGGGATGAGCACGCCAGACACCCTCGTCGTTATCGGCGCAGGGCGGGACTGTGGCGATGTTGCCTTCCTTGAAACCCAAAATGATGCACAATTCCGCGAATTAAGGGTTTGTGTAGCGCGCAGCTGATAGTGTTTGCGCGTCCAGACCGACCAGAAGCATTTTAATTTCAAGTTAGAACCAGAAGAACAACGCGATGAATTGACCCCGCCCCTTTTACGTATCAAAAGAGTGGTGCTGTCTGCGTCAGCGGGGAGAAAGTTTTTTGAATAAAGATATTTCGAGAAGGCATGTCATCAGCGGGATGGCATTGTTAGTCATTTCTGGATGTAGTGTGGCGCGCGGTGCGCCGTCACAGCGCGAAGTTCTGGCAAATGCCGGTGCCGAATGTGCCGATTTCGCGCTTGAAATCGTCACACGCGACAGGCTGCCGCTTTATTCTGGCTGGGACAAGGCGAGTGGCGCCTTGTCAATGCCCTGGCCCTCGGGTGGGGCAGTGCCAACGGATCAGATTCTTGCACCCGGTGACCGGCTGAGCTTGCGTATCTGGGATGCAGAAGAAAGCTCGCTTATCACGCGTCCCGACAGTCCGTTTGCCGATGTCGCAAATGTTCTTGTTACGGCATCAGGTCGGATCAGCCTGCCCTATATTGACGAGGTGCAGGTCGGCGGCCTGACACTTGAGCAGGCGCGCCTGCGCATTCAGTCGCAACTGACAGCGATCATCCCATCTGCGCAGGTTCAGGCTGAAGTATCCGAGGGCAGGCGCAATTCTGCTCAGTTGCTTGGCGGTGTCGCAAATCCCGGCACCTATCCGTTGAATGAACGCAATTTGCCTTTGACCAGCCTGATTGCTGCGGCTGGTGGGGTCAATCAAACGCTTGTCAATCCACAGGTGCAGATCACACGTGGGCAGCAGGTATTTCGTCGCCCCCTTGCATTTGTATTATACAGCCCCGCGCATGACCCCGCTATCCGTGGGGGGGACAGTGTGCTGATTGAAAGTGACAAGCGCACGTTCAAGGCTTTGGGGGCCGCGCAACGCGAAGAGATTATCGGCTTCGATGCGGAAAAAGTAAGTGCGTTGCGCGCAATTTCGCTAATGGGCGGGATAACGGACGCGCGCGCTGACCCGCGCGGCATTCTTGTGTTGCGTCGCTATAGCGAAGCAGAGGTTGCCCGTGCCGAGGGGGCGCCGAATACGCGTGTTGTGTTCAGCTTCGACCTGACAAAGGCCGACGGGATGTTCAGCGCTGACGAGTTCCTGATAGCGGATGGGGATATTCTACTTGCCACGCAGGCCCCCGCCGTAACGACACAGCGTGTGCTTGCGCTGTTTGGTGCGATGCTTGGTTTCGGTAAGGCAGTGGGAACGCTGTGAATGCACCGCGGGTCCTGATACTGGGGGCCAGCGGGCGCTTGGGGGGAATGCTGCGCCGTCACTGGATCGAAGCGCATGCTCACCCCGTGTGGCAATTTCGCAGCCCCCCGTCCCGGACGGTTTCACGCGGTTCGGTGCATGTGTGCGATCCGCTTGTCAACCTGCCAGACTGTGGCCCCGTAGATGCCGTGGTAAGCCTTGCGGGTATTGTGCCGGGAAAGACGGCCTCGCTTTCGTTGAATACCGAACTGGGACTTGCAGCAATCGATTGTGCCGGGATGCTTGGCGCAAGGCATGTATTCTTGTCATCCTCGGCTGCGGTTTATGGGGCAGCGGCAAGCCCGCTGCACGAGGACGGCACGGCCGATCCTGTTAGTGCCTACGGACAAGCAAAACTTGCGATGGAAGAGGCGGCGAGGCTTCGGGCCGCCCGATATGGCATCGCAGTAACTGCATTGCGTATCGGCAATGTCGCGGGCGCTGATGCTCTGCTTGGACAAAATCGCAACAGATACAGGCTTGATCAACTCGTTGACGGGCGTGGGCCGGTTCGGTCCTATATCGGTCCGCGAGAGTTTGCGCGCCTTCTTCAGGCGCTGTCCTGTCTGGCCTGCCGTGGTGCGACCTTGCCCACCAGACTTAACCTTGCGTTACCGGGCTGTGTTGCAATGGCAGATTTGTGCCGCGCAGCAGCGACACCCTTTGACTGGCATCCAGCACCTGCCCATGCTTTGCAATCGGTGGTCCTGGATGTGGCGCGACTGGCAGCGCTGGTGCCCCTTCCTTGGGCGGACCCGGCTGAGATTGTGGCGGATTGGCTTGCAGACAGGAGGCTTGCGTGACGGCGTCAAAACGGCGGCTTGATCTTTTCCTCGCAACTCTGCTGGTCCCGGTGGTTCTGCCGTTGCTGGGTGTGCTTGTCATGTTGCTTTGGATGGCACAAGGACGCCCGATTTTCTTCGGGGGTGAACGCATGCGAAATATGACGCAGGGATTCACCTTGTGGAAGCTGCGCAGCATGACGCTGGTCGCATCAGATAGGGGGGTGTCCGGGGGTGACAAGCTGGCGCGGGTAACGCCTTTTGGTCGTATTCTGCGACGTTCGCGCATGGATGAACTGCCACAGTTGTTTAACATCTTTCGCGGCGATATCAGCTTTGTTGGGCCACGCCCGCCTTTGCGGCTCTATGTGGAGCGCTTTCCAGACCTCTATGATCAGGTTTTGCGTGTGCCGCCCGGCATAACCGGTTTGGCAAGTCTTGTTTTCGCAGCACATGAAGAACGTCTCTTGGCACGCAGCACATCGGCTGAGGTGACTGATGCGATATATGCGCGGATATGTGTGCCACGCAAAGCCCGGATCGACCTGATTTACCAGCGCCATCAGAGCCTCACCTTCGATCTGTGGCTGATTTCCCTGACGGCTGCACGGGTTTTCGGATTTGTGCGCGGTCGAAGGCTACCACGCGGGTGGTGGCGAGCCGGTTCACCATTTGACCGCCCAAAGTGAACAGGGCCCCCAAACGGGGGCCCTGCGCGATCATTGCTTTGCACCGTTACATTGATAGCAAGGCAGAGCTTTCATGCCGCGCCAGAACCCTGCGTGCCGCCACATATTCGCCTTGGCCTTTGCGTGTGGCCAGTTCAGGGAACAGCGCCAGCAATTCATCGCGCTGCTGCGTGTCCAAGCCATTCAGCGTGACATCGGCTGGCTGGAAGCTTTCGCTCCATGCCCCTTCAGAATCGATGATCTGATGGCTATCGAACATGATATGGACATAGGTTACCGGACGCGGATCCTGCTCTATGCCGGGTTGCCCGACCAGATCACAGGCCGCGACAAGGACTTCACGCTCTCCGAACAGCAACTCGGCATGATATCCGCTAAGCAGCATCCTGTGCCCCGGTGAAACCCGCAGATCCCGTCTGGGCATCTGGTTGCCCAAGGCACCTGCACGGATCAAGACCGATACGAAGTCAGGATTATGCGTCAGATACTCTGTATCCAGCGCACGCTGTCCAGCCCAGCGCACTTGCTGGAACCCGTCGTCGCGCGTCAGAACCTTGTCGCCGATCCTGATATCCTCGACCAGTTTCGGACCTTCGGCAGTGACAATCAGCGTGCCAGCGGCGAAACATGGTACCGTAATATTCACTGTCGCATGGTCGGCGCCGCCATTGCCGTCACTGACAACATATTCGAACCGTTCTTTCCCGAAAAAGCCGGGGTTGGGCGTATAGGTGAAAGACCCGTCCGGTTTCATAACGACAGTGCCATTCAAGGGCTGTGTGCTCAGCTTGACAGTCAGCGGATCACCATCCGGGTCACTGTCATTGTCCAGAACGTTCCCTTCAAAGGTCTTGCCGATCCCATCAGTTTCGAAATCGTCGTCCACCGCCACTGGTGGCTGGTTGGCAGGCGCGCATTGTTTTTCGGTGAACAGGTTCACCGTCGCCGTGTCCTGACCGCCATTCCCGTCGCTGATGGTATAGGTGAAGCTATCCTCACCCGAGTAGCCATCATTCGGGGTATAGGTGAAGGTCCCATCCGGGTTCATGACAACGGTCCCATTCGCGGGGTCTGTGTTGCCAATGACAGTGAGCGCATCACCATCCGGGTCAGTGTCATTGTCCAGAACTGATCCCTCGATCATCTGGTTAAAGACACCCGAGAAGAAGTCATTCTCGGCATCTGGCGCAGTATTTGGTGCCTCGCCGACATTGACGGTCACGGTCGCTATATCGGTACCACCATTCCCGTCGCTGACAGTGTAGGTAAAGCTGTCCTCTCCAGTGAAACCCTCGTTCGGAACATAGACGAACTGACCATTTGCATTGATCACAACAGAACCGTTTGCCGGAGCTGTGTTTGCGATCACGGTCAGATCATCTCCATCCGGGTCACTGTCATTGTCCAGAACCGACCCCTCAATTGCAGAGTTGAATGCCCCGTCGATGGCATCATCCTCTGCTGTGGGCGCTCCGTTCACATTCAGGGTGACAGTGGCGGTGTCTGTGCCGCCATTGCCATCGCTGACAGTGTAGGTGAAGCTGTCTTCGCCTGTGAAGCCATCATCCGGCACATAGGTAAAGGTGCCATCCTCGTTCAGGACAAGAGTGCCGTTTTCGGGTTCGGTATTGCCGATGATCTTCAGCGGATCGCCATCCGCGTCAGTGTCGTTATCCAGCACCGACCCCTCGATCGGCGCGCCTTCCTGCCCGTTGACGATATCATCATTGGCATCCGGCGCCCCGTTCACCTTCAGGGTGACGGTTGCTGTATCCGTGCCACCATTGCCATCGCTGATCGTGTAGGTGAACTGGTCGGTGCCGGTAAAGCCCGCAGTCGGCGTATAGGTGAAGGTGCCATCGGGATTGACGCTGACAGTGCCGTTGAGCGGATCGGTATTGCCGATGACCGTCAGATCATCGTCATCGGGGTCGCTGTCATTGCCCAGCACATCACCCTCGATGGGCTGGTTGAAGCTGCCGGTGAAGCTGTCATTCACCGCATCCGGCGCCTCGTTCGGCTTCTCGCCAACGCTGAGGGTGACGGTGGCGGTAT
>SLAT01000016.1 GCA_007126715.1 Roseinatronobacter sp. | reverse complement strand
TTGCATGGGTGGGGATGACAGTTTTCTTTCTGTGGCGTATCAGGGCGCAACGCGACTGAGGATCAGGCGAAACATGCACTATATATCGACGCGGGGCGCGGCCCCTGTTCTGGAATTTGAAGCCACAATGCTGACGGGTCTTGCCCGCGACGGAGGGTTGTATCTGCCCGAGCATGTTCCCCCCATGACACAGGCTGAGATCGCGGCGCTGGCGGGGCTAAGCTATGAAGATCAGGCCTATCTGGTCATGCGCCCCTTTATTGGTGACACGTTCAGCGATGGGGAATTCCGCAGCTTGATTGAACGCGCCTATGCCGGGTTTGACCAGCCTGCGCGCGCGCCCCTCAAGCAGCTTGGCCCCAATCACTTCCTGCTGGAACTGTTCCACGGCCCGACACTGGCCTTCAAGGATTTTGCCATGCAGCTGATCGGCCAGCTGTTTCAGGCGGCCCTGACGCGTTCGGGTGAACGCGTGACAATTGTGGGGGCTACCTCTGGGGATACCGGCTCTGCCGCGATAGAGGCATTTCGCGGGCTGGCGAATGTGGATGTGTTCATCCTGTTTCCGCATGGCCGTGTCTCGGATGTGCAGCGCCGCCAGATGACCACGCCAGACGATGCCAATGTCCATGCATTGGCGATTGATGGCGATTTCGACACCTGTCAGGCGCTGGTCAAGGATATGTTCAATGATTTCGACTTCCGCGACGGGGTGCGGCTGGCCGGGGTAAACTCGATCAACTGGGCGCGGGTTCTGGCGCAGGTGGTCTATTACTTCTCGGCGGCTGTTTCATTGGGCGCGCCGCATCGACCTGTCAGTTTTACAGTGCCAACAGGCAATTTCGGTGACATATTCGCAGGCTATATTGCCCGTGCAATGGGGCTGCCCATCGAGAAGCTGATTGTCGCCACCAATCATAACGACATCCTGCACCGCGCGCTGACCTCGGGCGGGTATGTGACCGATGGGGTCAAACCCTCAATCAGCCCGTCAATGGATATTCAGGTCAGTTCCAATTTCGAGCGCGCGTTGTTTGATGCCTATGGCCGCGACGGTGCGGCAGTGGCGCAACTGATGGATGAATTGAAGGCAACGGGCGGTTTCCATATTTCGCAAGGCGCGCTGGAATTCCTGCAAGAGGCTTTCGCCTCGGGCCGTGCCTCGGAAGAGGAAACCACCGCCACGATCAAGCGCATTGCGCAGGACACTGGCGAAGTTCTGTGTCCGCATTCGGCGGTCGGTGTGCATGTCGCCGCACAGAACCTGACGGCCACGCCCATGATCACGCTGGCGACGGCCCACCCCGCCAAATTCCCCGATGCGGTCGAGGCGGCGACCGGGCAGCGCCCGGCCTTGCCCGCGCGTATGGCTGATCTGTTCGACCGGCCTGAGCGTGTAACCCGCTTGCCCAATGATCTGGGTGCGGTGCAGGCACTTATACGTGATCGGATCAAGGTATGAGTGTTCAGATCACGACCCTTGCCAACGGGTTCCGCATTGTCACCGAACCCATGCCGGGGCTGGATTCTGCTGCGGTCGGCCTTTGGATCGAGGCAGGCGCGCGCCATGAGGCGGCAGAGCAGAACGGTGTTGCCCATTTCCTTGAACATATGGCCTTCAAGGGCACGGCACGGCGCAGCGCGTTGCAGATCGCCGAAGAGATCGAGGATGTGGGCGGCTATATCAACGCCTATACCTCGCGAGAGATGACGGCCTATTACGCACGTGTTCTCAAGGCAGATGTGGCGCTGGCCGTGGATGTGCTGGCCGATATCGTGTTGAATCCGGCGTTCGAGGCGCGCGAGATCGAGGTGGAGCGCGGCGTTATCTTGCAGGAAATCGGGCAGGCGCTGGATACGCCCGATGACATCATCTTTGACTGGTTGCAGGAAACGGCCTATCCCAGCCAACCGATTGGCCGCTCGATCCTTGGCCCCAGCGCGCAAGTCTCGGGGTTTTCCGAAGGCGATTTGCGCCGTTTCGTGGCCGATCATTACGGGCCGGGGCAGATGATCCTGTCTGCGGCTGGCGCGGTCGATCACGATGCGCTGGTCCGTCTGGCAGAACCGCTTTTTGGGCATATGGTTGCCAAGTCCCCGCAAAGGGCAGAGCCTGCGCGCTTTCACAATGGTGAACGGCGCGAGACGCGAGGGCTGGAACAGGCGCATTTTGCACTGGCAATCGAGGCGCCGGATTACCGGTCGGAATCGTTCTACACCTCGCAGGTCTTTACGGGTGCTTTGGGCGGGGGCATGTCATCGCGCCTGTTCCAGCGCCTGCGCGAGGATCGGGGGCTGTGCTATACGGTATTCGCGCAATCGGGCGCGTATTTCGACACCGGAATGATCACCATCTATGCGGGCACCGGGGCGTCAGAGATCGGCGAGTTGGCCGGCTTGACCATCGACGAGATCAAGCGCGCAGCACAAGATATGAGTGAGGCGGAAGTGTCGCGCGCGCGCGCGCAGATGAAGGCCGGGTTGTTGATGGGGCTGGAAAGCCCTTCGGCGCGGGCCGAACGTCTGGCCAAGCTGCTGTCGATCTGGGGGCGCGTGCCGGATATTTCCGAAGCGATTGCCCGCATTGACGCGGTCACCATGCAGGGCGTGCGCGCCCATGCGCAAGACCTGATCCGCGATAGCCGCATGGCTCTGGCGCTGTATGGCCCGATTGAGCGCGCGCCGCGTCTGTTACACCTGAGCGAAAGGCTGGCGGCCTGATGCTGGGCCTGCGTGGCAAGCTGCGGATCGAGACGGAACGGCTGGTCTTGCGTCTGCCGATGCATAGTGATTTCCGCCAATGGTCGGAGTTGCGCCGCCAGTCATCGGGCTTTCTGACCCCGTGGGAGCCGACATGGTCGGATGACCACCTGACGCGCCGCGCCTTTACCAACCGCGTCACTTGGGCGACGCGCTGTTTCAAGAGCGACACCGCTCTGCCGCTGTTTCTGCTGCGCAGAGAGGATGACAGGCTTCTGGGTGCGATCACGCTGGACAATATCCGGCGTGGGCCCGCACAGGCAGGCACGCTGGGCTATTGGGTGGGTGCGCCCCATATAAGACAAGGCTATATGCGAGAGGCCATCGGGGCAGTTGTGCATCACGCTTTCAAGATCATGGACCTGTCACGGATCGAGGCGGCCTGCTTACCGGAAAATGCCGCCTCTCGTGGTGTTCTGGAACGTGCCGGTTTCAAGTATGAAGGTGTCGCGCAGAGTTACTTGCAGATTAACGGACGTTGGCGCAATCATGTCCTTTATGCCAATCTGCGCCATG
>SLAT01000310.1 GCA_007126715.1 Roseinatronobacter sp. | reverse complement strand
TGCTCGGTGACCTGCAAGAACGTCTGGACCTCGCGCGAGGGCGTTGAATATGCATGGTTCAACAATGTCGAGACCAAACCTGGCATTGGCTACCCGAAGGATTGGGAAAACCAGAAGCGCTGGAATGGCGGCTGGACGCGCACCGCGTCGGGAACGTTGCAGCCCAAACAGGGTGGCAAATGGCGCATTCTGGCGAATATCTTCGCCAATCCCGACCTGCCGGAGATTGACGATTTCTACGAGCCGTTCGATTTCGACTATGACCACCTGAAATCCGCGCCAGAAATGCAGGCGTTTCCCACTGCGCGCCCACGCTCCAAGATCACGGGCGAGCGGATGGAAAAGATCGAATGGGGGCCAAACTGGGAGGAAATTCTTGGCGGGGAATTCGCCAAGCGCTCGAAGGACTATAATTTCGAGGGCATCCAGAAGGACATTTATGGAGAGTATGAAAACACCTTTATGATGTATCTGCCGCGCCTGTGCGAGCATTGCCTGAACCCAGCTTGCGTAGCGTCCTGCCCATCCGGCGCGATCTACAAGCGCGAAGATGATGGCGTGGTGCTGATTGATCAGGAAAAATGCCGCGGTTGGCGGATGTGTGTTTCGGGCTGTCCCTACAAAAAGATCTATTACAACTGGTCGAGTGGAAAATCCGAGAAATGCACTTTGTGCTATCCACGGCTGGAAAGCGGCCAGCCGACAGTATGTTCGGAAACCTGCGTTGGGCGCATCCGTTACTTGGGTGTCATGCTTTATGATGCAGACAAGATCGCCGAGGCCGCATCGGTCGAGAATGAGCATGACCTTTATGATGCGCAGCTTGGCGTGTTCCTTGACCCCAACGACCCAGCCGTGATCGCGGCGGCGCGCGCCGAAGGCGTGCCGGAGGACTGGATCATCGGTGCGCAGAAATCGCCCATCTGGAAGATGGCGATGGAATGGAAAATCGCCTTTCCGTTGCACCCCGAATATCGAACTCTGCCGATGGTGTGGTATATCCCGCCGCTTTCGCCCATCCAGAACGCGGCCGAAGCAGGCAAGATCAGCGCGCAAGACGATATGCCGGATGTTGCATCCTTGCGCATTCCGGTGCGGTATCTGGCAAATATGCTGACTGCGGGCGATGAAGCCCCGGTTGTCAGCGCCTTGGAGCGGATGTTGGCCATGCGGTCTTACATGCGGTCCAAAACCGTGGATGGCGTGATCAATATCGGGGTGGCCAAGCGCGTCGGCATGACCCCGCAACAGATCGACGAGATGTATCAGTTGATGGCAATCGCCAATTACGAGGATCGTTTCGTCATCCCGACCACGCATCGTGAACTTGTGGAAGATGCCTATGACCTGAAGGGCGGCTGCGGCTTTACCGATGGCAATGGCTGTTCGACCGGAAGCGGCGGCAATTCGCTGTTCTCTGGCGGCAAGAAGTTCCGCAGCCCGCAGGAGTTTATCCAGCCATGAAAACATACCGCGCCTTATCCGCCTTGCTGACCTATCCGACACCGGAGTTGCAAGCGGCCATTCCCGAAATCTGGCAGGCCCTAAATCGCGAGGCGCTTTTGCCCCCGCGCAACCTGAGGGCACTTGACCCGCTTCTGACCGAACTGGAAACCGGCGACATCTACGACTTGCAGGAACGTTATGTCCTGCAATTCGACCGCGCGCGCACGCTCTCGCTCAACCTGTTCGAGCATATCCATGGCGAAAGCCGTGACCGGGGCGGCGCGATGGTGGACCTGCTGGAAACCTACCGCGCAGGTGGCTTTGATTTGGTTGGGCCGGAATTGCCCGACCACCTGCCGGTCCTGCTGGAGTTCGTCTCGACGCAAACCCCCGATCAGGCGCGCGCCATCCTTGCTGATGCAGGCCATATTCTGGTTGCACTGGCAGAAAGACTGGCGCGGCGCGAAAGCGTTTATGCCCCGGTGCTGGCTGCGCTTGTAACGCTGGCAGAGGTTGCGGCCACCCCAGAGGCAGAGGCGCTATTGTCGGAAAAAGACGATAACCCCGAAGACCTCGAAGCGCTGGATGCAGTCTGGGAAGAAGCGCAGGTCACCTTTGGCCCCGACCCAAACGCCGGGTGCCCGATCAGCCGGGATATTCTGGCAAAAATGGACATGCCCGCTGCCCCGCGCCAAGCCGCGCCGGACCAGAACTAGGAGCAAGGAACAATGTTTGGTAATTTTGATCTAGACTATCTCATCTTCGGCATCCTGCCCTATGCAGTGCTGGCCGTCGCCCTGATCGGGACCATCGCGCGCTACGAACGAGACCCGTTCACATGGAAATCCTCGTCTAGCCAGCTTTTGCGCCGCAAGCAGTTGATGTGGGGGTCGGTGCTGTTTCATGTGGGCATCATCGTGCTGTTCTTCGGCCATCTGGTGGGGCTGTTCACGCCGATCTGGTTGCTGGATGCGCTTGGCATCAGCTATGGGTTGAAACAGTGGATGGCCGTTATCATCGGTGGGGCGGCGGGGACGGCGGCGTTTATCGGCTGCACGATGTTGCTGCATCGCCGTCTTAGCGACCCGCGTATCCGCAACAACTCGACCTTCGCCGATATTGGCATTCTGGCGATCCTGTGGGTTCAGATCGTCGTGGGCATGGGCACCATTGTTCTGACATTGGGGCATATGGACGGGTCCAAGATGATCCAGTTCATGACATGGTCACAATCGGTCATGGGGTTGCAGATCAATGCGTGGCAGGAAGTGGTCAATGTGCATTGGCTTTACAAGTTCCATATCTTCCTTGGCATGGTGATCGTGGCGCTGTTCCCGTTCACACGTCTGGTGCATATGTTGTCGGTTCCGATCCGCTTTCTGTGGCGTCCCGGCTATCAGATCGTGCGTTCGCGCGATGGGGCGAAACCTGTACGCAGCGGCCTCAAACCCATGAAAATGTCGAAATAATTCAAGACCGGGGCGCGCATTCATGCGCGTCCCATCCCGCTTGCAAAGGGAGTATCCCCATGAAACCGCTTCTGCCGCCCGTTTTTGTCAACGGTATTGAAATTTCGGCCGAACGCATCGCCGCCGAAGCCCAGAACCACCCCGCGCCAAAGCAAAAGCCGGGTCTGGCCTGGAAAGCCGCCGCGCGTGCCCTCGCCATTCGCGAATTGATGCTGCAAGAGGCGCGCGCGCGCGGGCTTGCCCCTGATCCGCAGGAAATCCGACCGGGGCAGGTGGAAACCGAGGAAGAAGCGCTGATCCGCCAACTCGCCGAGGCTGCGATTCATACTGCGCCTGCCGATGAGGCAGAGTTGCGCCGGATCTATGACACCCAACCCGACCGCTTTCGTGCCCCCTCGCTATACGAGGCGGCGCATATCCTGTTCCCGCGTCAGAACGATATGATCGGAGTGCGCGCTCATGCCGAGGCAGTTCTGGCCGAGTTGCGCAGCCAGCCGAGCCGCTTTGCAGACCTTGCCCGCACGCATTCCGCCTGTTCGTCAAAAGGTAATGGCGGGCTGTTGGGCCAATTGGGGCAGGGCGATACAGTGGCGGAATTCGAAGCGGCTTTGGAGGCGATGGAAGAGGGTCAGATCAGCGATCCGGTAGAAACGCGCTTCGGGCTGCACCTGATCCGTCTGGATGCGCGCGCGCGCGGCGCCGTGCTGCCTTTTGAAGCGGTCCTGCCGCGCCTTCGTGATGCCTATGCCAAGGCTGCATGGACGCGCGCTGCGGCACATTTCACGGCCCAGCTTGTAGCGCGCGCACGCATTGACGGCATTCAGTTGCAAGCTGCATGACCAGCAAGGGGCGCAGACATGCCAGACATACATATCGCAACCGAGGCACCTTTTGCGGGCCATTCTCGCGTTTTGCTTTCGCATCTTGAGGCTAAGCGCCGGGGACATCCTTCAAATCTGCGCCTTACAGCGGGAGTGGATTGATGACCTTGCATGAAGTGCTGGATCACCCGGATCCCGTGGCCTGCGGTTGTGACACCGCACAGGGGCTTGTGCCGGTCGATCAGGCGATTGCGCGTGCGCTTGCATTAGTGTCTTGCGTGGGCGGGGTCGAAACCCTGCCGCTTGCAGATGCGACGGGCCGCATACTGGCGCAAGATCTTCTCTCGCCGGTCGCGCTGCCCTTGTTCGATAATACAGCGATGGATGGATATGCTCTGTGCTTGGATGATCTAGCTGGGCAGGGGCCTTGGGTCTTGCCTCTCGCCGGTCGGGTTTGTGCAGGCGATGCGCCCACCTCGCTGGAACATGGGCATGCAATGCGTCTTCTTACTGGCGCGCCCGTTCCCGCTGGCGCAGATGCCGTGATCGCCCAAGAGCGGGTGATGCGACTGCCTGAGGCGATATCACTACAGCAAAGGCCCCAGCAAGGCGCGCATATTCGCCGCTGTGGTGACGATCTGTCCCGCGGCGCTGGGCTGTTAGCGGCTGGTCGAATTTTGGGTGCGCGCGAGGCGGCTTTGCTGGCTGGCGCGGGTATCGGCTATGTGCCTGTGGTGCGTCGTCTGCGCGTGGCGATCTTGTGTTCGGGCAACGAACTTGTCGCGCCGGGCCAACCTCTTGCCCCCGGTCAAATATGGGATGCCAATCAGGCGATGCTGGTCGCTGCGCTGGATCAGCCCTGGATCATGCGACTTGCCTTGCCAGCCTGTCCAGATGACCCCGCAGCCTTGTGTGATGCGGTCCGGATGGCTGCTGCGCAAGCCGACATCGTTATTACGACTGGCGGGGTGTCTGTGGGCGACGAAGACCATATGGCGCGCGTGATAAGTGACGTTGGGGGCCAGATAGAGGTCATGCAACTTGCCATGAAACCCGGCAAACCATTGTCCATTGGTCAGATCGGAAATGCCCTATGGCTAGGTTTGCCGGGCAACCCGGTGGCGGCTTTTGTGACATGGCATGTTGTGGGGCAGGTTCTTGCGGGCCATATGGCTGGCCTTTCGGAAACAGGCCCTGCCAAATTACTGGCAGCACTGGCCGCGCCCATTCAGCACAAACCGGGGCGTTGCGAATACCGACCGGCGCAGATGCTGGGGTATGATGCGCGGGGTGTGAGGCAGGTAAGATGTCTGGAAGGCGCGGGCTCTCATCGGATCGCACAACTGGCGCAGGCCGATGCGCTGGTATTGATCCCCTCGGCGTTGGAGCATATGGCCTGCGGAGATCTGGTCGAACTGCTGGTGCTTAACGCCTGATTTCTGATGATGACAGGCAGGCAATTCATTGTACTTGGTCGTCACAACTGCTCTCTAAGATCTGTCGCCACCGGGCTTTTGCCGGAACTTGCACTGAAAACGGGATGCGGAACGGGTTGGCGGCAGGCTTGCAGATGCGCTACCAGAACAAGACCCCAGCCCAATGACCAGCTTGTTGCGGCCAGGGTCAATGCATCGGACATGCGCAGAAATGCAGCCAACAGAACGCAGAAAAAGCCGATGACTGCGGCGCGCCGTGCCTTCAGATAACCGGGGTGACGCAACGCACTTGCGCGCGCCATTACCGCAATGCCCATGCAGGCAAGCCCACCAATCGCGATGAAATGTAGCGCGCCACTGGTGCCCGGGCCCATCCGTAGCCATCCCAAGACAGCGCAAGCATAGATGAACAGACCGACCGGGATACAGCTTAGGGCGAGTGTCATCATCAACAACAGCGCATCGTCACGCAGTGGCTTCAGGCAAAGGGAGGCGATGAAACCGGCAAGGCTAAGCGCTGTGCCAAGAAGCAGGGCAGGCGGCAATAGTTGCGCGGGATTATTCCAGAACACAAACGCACCGCCCAGCATGGCAAGTGCCGCATGGACCAGCGACCAGCATGGGCGAATCTTTGGCACCCCGGAACGCTGCGCGGCGGCCTTTAGGAACGCGGCCAGCATTCTGCTGCCCACAGCCACAACCAGCCAGATCGGCACAAGCACCAGTTGCGGGTGCAAGTCGCGCAGGGCAACTGCGCTTGTTGCCAGCACAAGGCACACCGCTATGACGAGAGGCGGCACAACCGCGCTGCGCCCATGCCGCAGCCCGAATAGCCATTCGCGACACACAAGCATAGCGACCGACAAGAAAATGGCCGCATTCGCATGACGGGCCACGACCTCTGATGCCGGGTGCGCCGCCATTGGGACCGCGCGGGCAAAAAGCCAAAGCAGTGCCAGTGCAACCACAACGCCACCGCGCAGGGGCGCACGGCCAGACCATGCCGAACAAGCGCTAAGTGTATAGCCCGCAATCAATGCCGCGACAAAGCCAAGCACCAATTCGGATATATGCCATTCCAGCGTTGCGAGAGGGAAGGCGCGCCAGTGCCAGATCGGAACCGACAGGGCCGCCCAACTTGCCGCCAGAGCAAAAAAGACCCGATAGGCTTCAGCCTTGCCAAGCATCTGCCAGTTGCCGCTCAAGGCGCAGCTGGTCCACGGCGCGCGCGGCGATCTGGGCGGTTATGGCCTGAACACTGTCAGGCTTCAGGTAAAACGCCGGGACCGGTGGCAGGATGATGCCGCCCATTTCGGTGACCGCGGTCATGTTGCGCAGATGTGCCAGCGTCAGCGGCGCCTCGCGTGCCAGCAGCACAAGGGGGCGACGTTCCTTCAGTTGCACGCCTGCCGCGCGGGTCAAAAGCGTATCATCAAGCCCGTTGGCAATGGCCGCAAGGCTGCGCATGGAGCAGGGTGCCACGATCATGCCCGCGACCGGATAGCTGCCAGAAGCTATGGTTGCCCCCAAATTGGTGCCGTCATGGACCACATTGGCAAGGCCCTTAAGTTCCGCTGTTGCCGCTGTTCCCAGTTCCAGATCGCAGGTGTGGCGCGCCATACGGGTGGTGACCAGATCAATCGCCACGCCGATCCGCGCCAGTTGTCGCGCGCAATCCAGCGCGAGGGCGGCACCAGATGCACCAGAGATGCCAAGGATAATGCGCGTGTTCATGTGCGGGCCTTCTCTATATGGCGGGTGACAAACTCTGCCGCGCGGGCCTCGTGTTCAGGGTCAAGCGCCATGACCTGGCCCCAATCGCGCGTCGTTTCCGATCCGATCTTGGTTGTGGCATCCACCCCCAATTTGCCTGCCAGCTCTTCGAGCGGCGAGGCAAAGTCAAGATAATCCATCGGCGTGCGCTCCAGCACCATCAGGTCGCGGCCGGGGTCCATGCGGGTGGACAATGCCCATGCGATATCGTCCCAATTGCGCGGGTCTATGTCTGTATCAACCACAATCACCAGCTTGGTATAGCTGAATTGCGCCAGCATCCCCCAAAGCGCCATCATCACGCGCCGCGCCTGACCGGGGTAGCGCTTGTCGATCTGCACCACGGCAATCCTGTAGGAACAGCCCGCAGGCGGCAGCCACAGGTCGCGGATTTCGGGGATCTGGGCGCGGATCACGGGCAGGGCCAAATCGTTGAACACCTCGCCAATCACGGATGGCTCATCAGGGGGGCGGCCCGTCACGGTGGTCAGATAGAGCGGGTCGCGCCTATGCGTGATGGCCGAGATACGCATCACGGGGAAATGCTCGACCGCGTTGTAATAGCCGGTATGGTCGCCAAACGGCCCCTCGGGGGCGGTATCTTCGGGGTGAATCCAGCCCTCAAGGATGATTTCGGCCTGTGCGGGAACCATCAGCGGCACGGTTTTTGCCGCGACCAGTTCGGTCCGCGCGCCGCGCAACACGCCAGAAAACCCCAACTCTGAAACGGTTTCCGGCAAGGGCAAAGCGGCAGAAAGCAGCGTGGCCGGATCGGCCCCCAAGGCAATAGCCACAGGCATGGCTTCGCGCGCCTGCGCCCAAGTGCGGGCATGTGCCGCGCCGCCACGATGGGCCAGCCAGCGCAGGATCAGTCGGTCCGGCCCCAGCACCTGTGCGCGGTAAACACCCAGATTGTAGCGGGTGATCTGGTCGGCCTGCGTGCCATGCGGGCGGGTGATGACGACCGGCCATGTGATCAACGGGCCTGCATCCAGCGGCCATGGCGTTTGCACGGGGATATGGGTCAGATCGGCAATATCCTGCGCCTGCTGCACCGGGGCGCTGCGGCGTATCTGGGGCCGCGCACTCAGGGCCGCGCGCAACATCGGCCAGCGTGACAGCGCGTCGCGCATCCCGTCCACAGGGGCAGGGCTGCGCAAGGCTGCCAGAAATTCACCCAGCTTGGGCAGATCATCCAGTGTCATGCCCAGACCTGCTGCGACCCGATCGCGCGTTCCGAACAAATTGGCAATAACCGGCATCTGCGCGCGTGTGCCGCGTGAATGCGCGTGATCAAACCGCAAGGCTGGCCCCGCGGCGCGCAAGGCGGCCAGTTGCAAGGCCGTCATCTCGTGACGCAGGTCTACGGGGTCATTCACCGCCAGCAGGTCACCACGCTGGTTCAACCAGTGCAGGAAGCTGCGCAAGTCGGGGAAAGGGGGGAGTTGGCGCATTCGGGACCTGTCCGTAGGGTTTGTGTGCAGATAGCAGCCTGAATTGGAAGGGTAATTGATATACATCAAACAATTATCTGTATCGTTGCGGTATCAGAGGTATGTGATCAATCTGCCGGAACAGGACAGCGCGATGCAAGAAGCCAGAGAGAATATTGCAATCCCAAAAATACTTACGGCACCAATGCATGTTTTGCCGCTATGGCCCGTATCGATTGCGTTTAGCCAGCTTGCACGTAAACTTCTGCGCGCACATCCGAATATCTTGAATAGAATTGATAAATATCAAGATTGTGGGTTTGATCTCGACATCACCGATCTGCCGTTCATCCTGCGGCTTCACCCGGTTCGGGCTGACCTTCGGGCTTTTCGTCGCAATGCTGCACCTGATGCGGATGCGCGCATCTCGGGGAGTTTGGCGGCGTTTCTGGCGATGTTGCACGGGGTCGAGGATGGCGACTCTCTGTATTTTTCGGGCGCTTTGCAGATCGAAGGCGACACTTCCGCCGTTCTGGCGCTGCGCAATGCGCTGGATGATGCCGAACTGGACCTGAGCACCGAGATTGCCAATGCCATACCGCTTTTGGCCCCGCCTTTGCGCTTGGCGCTTGCGCCACTTGAAAAACTGACTGGCCTGCACCTGCACCGCGCCGATACAACACCAGAGGTGTATTGATGGAACTTGTCTGCCCCGCCGGCACCCCTGCCGCGCTGCGCGCCGCCGTGGATGCGGGCGCGCATTGTATCTATTGTGGCTTTGCCGATGAAACCAATGCCCGAAACTTTCCGGGCCTGAATTTCTCGCGCACTGAACTGACCGAGGCGGTGGGCTATGCCCATGCGCGCGGCGCAAAAGTGCTGGTCGCGATCAACACCTTTCCGACAGCAGGGCGCGAAGCGTTGTGGCATTCGGCCGTAGCCGATGCAGAAAGGGCGGGTGCGGATGCTGTCATTCTGGCCGATCTGGGGTTGCTGGCCTACGCGGCCGAGCACCACCCCGACCTGCGCCGTCACTTGTCGGTACAGGCAGCGGCGGCCAATCCTGATGCGATCAATTTCTATGCGACTGCTTTTGATGTTCGCCGTGTGGTTTTGCCGCGTGTGCTGAGTGTTGAGGAGATTACCGCCATTAACCGCGAAATCGATGTGGAAACCGAGGTTTTCGTCTTTGGGGGCCTGTGTGTTATGGCCGAAGGGCGCTGTTCGCTGTCATCCTATGCCACGGGCCGGTCGCCCAATATGAATGGTGTCTGCTCGCCGCCTGAACATGTGGACTATGCAACCGAAGGGAATGATAGCGTGGCTCGACTGGGTGGGTTTACAATCCACCGCACACCCAAAGGTGGCGCAGCACCCTATCCTACATTGTGCAAAGGGTGCTTCACATCTGGCGACAAGACCGGGCATGTGTTCGAGGATGCAGTAAGTCTTGACGCCTCTGCCCTTGTGCCGAGGCTTGCGCAGGCAGGTGTTACGGCGCTGAAGATTGAGGGGCGGCAACGCTCGAAAGCCTATGTGGCGCAGATTGTGCGGGCGTTTCGGGCTGTCACGGATGCGCTGGATGCGAGGCGCGCGCCGCCTGCATTGGCGCTAGCGCGCCTGTCCGAAGGGCAGGCCGCCACCACTGGCGCTTATGCCAAGACATGGAGGTGATGACATGGATCTGACAATCGCCCCAAACCCGTTTTTCTGGAACGCCGAGTTTGTGCGCAGCTTCTATGCAGGGTTGGCCGAAGCGCCGGTTGCTCGCGTGGTGCTGGGCGAATTGGTCTGCTCGAAGCGGTTGCCTTTCTGGCAAGATGAAATTCCGCAGGCAATCGCTGCGTTGCAAGCGGCAGGCAAAGAGGTCGCGCTGACCTCGCTTGCGTTGATCACCTTGAAGCGCGAGCGCAAGCTGACCGCTGATCTGCTGGGGCTGGGCTTGCCGGTAGAGGTCAATGACCTCTCTGCTCTGCACCACATCCCAGAAGGGATACCGTTTTGGGTGGGGCCATTGGTCAATGTCTATAATGAAGGGACCTTGCGCTGGCTGGCGCGGCGCGGGGCCAAGCGGATTTGCCTGCCGCCTGAATTGCCGATGGCCTCTGTCGCGGTGCTGGCAGGGGTTGCGCAGGCCGAAGGGGTTGCGCTGGAAGTCTGGGGGCATGGGCGGCTGCCCTTGGCAATTTCGGGTCGGTGCTACCATGCGCGATTGCATGAGCGCGCAAAGGATTCGTGCCAATTTGTCTGCGATCAAGACCCTGACGGGCGTGATGTTGATACGCTAGAGGGGCAGTCTTTTTTGGCCGTAAATGGGGTGCAAACCCTAAGCCAAGCCTATGCCTGTATGGCAGATCACGCCGCAAGGTTGCAGCAAATGGGCATCAGCGCCTTGCGGCTGCAACCCCAATCGACGGGCTTCGACGCCATCTGCGCCGATTATGCGCAGCTTTTGGCAGGCGACATGACCTCTGGGGCATTGATCTCGAGGTTGAGTGCTGCGCATCCTGACATGCCGTTTTGCGACGGTTTCGGGCATGATGGTGCAGGTGCAAACTGGCGCGGAAAAGCAGTGCTTGTCTGACAAGGCCACTGAGGCTGGTCTGTCTCACTGGGAGGACTTTCATGGGGTGTGATTTTATTTGATAAAGATCAAGCGTATATAGCTGAGATTGTTTAGATAAACTGATTAAATAATCCTGCATCGTCATAATGGTTGATTTATGTCAATTACCGTTATGCTCGGGTGACCTGCTCTTGGTCAGGATAACCCCAAGGAGGACGCGCGCGATGAGATTGGGATATGTCAGTTTGCCGGTCAGAGGCGCGAATGATCTGTTTCTTTCGGATATTGCGCAGGTCTTGCAAGCGCAGTTGCGCCTCTGCGGCGCAGTGCAAGCCAACACCACGCGCACCGACCGGCGCAAATGTGATATGGACCTGAAGCTCTTGCCTGCGGGCAAGGTTCTGCGCATCAGCGAGGATCGCGGTGCATTGGCGCGCGGCTGCACGTTAGACAACGGCGCTCTTGTGCAAGCTGTGGCCATGACAGAGGCAGCGCTGCCCGATGCAGAGTTTCTGATCGTCAATAAATTCGGCAAGACCGAAGCCGGGGGACAAGGATTTGCACCAGTTATAGGTGAAGCCATGTGTCGTGGGATTCCGGTCTTGGTTGGCGTAAACGCCTTGAACCTGCCAGCTTTTCACGCATTCGCTGCGGGTTTGGCAGAACAATTGCCTGAGGATCTTGGGCAGGCGACCGATTGGTGTTTGCACGCGGTCTTGCAACATGCGGCCTGAACACGCAGGGATTGCCGCTCTGCGCGTGTCAGACAGCGCTATGCGTGGTGAATGCGCCGATGTTGACGGTTCCGCCCTGCCAGTGCGTGTCCGAAACACCACCATCCCACTGATGTAGATCATCTGCCAGATCGTACCGGAGGCGCAGGTGCAAGTTGTGGATATGGTGCATGATTTGGCCAAGTTCAGGGCCGATCTGGTTCAAGACGACCATTTGCCCGACTGGATTGTGTCGTTTGTGGGTCAGGTCGAACACAGGGCGATGCCAACAACAACGCATCCAGCGCCCATCATGCGCCGCAAATCGACGATTTCGCCCAACATTACGGCTGCACCAAGGATCATCAATGTCTCTATGCCGATAATTGTCACATATACCACCGTAAGATCACCGCGCCGAAGCAGAAAGACTTCAGCCACCGTGGCAAGGATGAACCCTGCCAAAATCAGAACCATCCCAACAGGATAACTGCCAAGGGCTGCAAATTTCATTCCGAC
>SLAT01000077.1 GCA_007126715.1 Roseinatronobacter sp. | reverse complement strand
TGATGGGGCAGAGTTTCACATGGTATGACGAAGTCGCGGCCATCCTGCTGGCATGGGTGACATATTACGGATCGGCACTTGCGGCGCTGCACAGGCGCCATATCGGCTTTGACTCGATTTTGTTGTCCTTGCAGGTGCCACTGCGCAAGTTTGCAGTCATCCTGTCGGAATTGCTGATCATCTTGTTCTTTGTTCTTCTGGCCTGGGCCGGGTTCAAGGTGCTGTCGATTCTGCAAGGCATGAACATGGTGTCGTTGCCTTGGGTGCCAATTGCCTTCACCCAATCAGTGATCCCGATTGGCGCTGTGCTGTTCATCTTCTGCCAGCTTCTGAGTTTCCCGAATTACTGGTCCAAAACGATCCGCGGCATTTCGCTTGAGCATGCCGAGATCGAAGAAGAAGTCGAAAAAGAGATGGAAAAAACCAAGGAGCGCAAGTGATGCTGATCGGACTTATTTTCCTTGCGCTTCTGACGATGATTTTCATCAATGTGCCCATTGCCGTGGCGCTGGCGCTTGCGGGTATTCTTGGCATTCTGATGACGCAGGGCATCAACAGCCTCGTGACAATTGCGATCAGCATGTATAGCGGATCGACCAATTTTTCGCTGATCGCCATTCCCATGTTTGTGCTGGCGGGTGCGATCATGAATGCGGGCGGCATCACGGACCGGCTGATCAATTTCGTCTCGGCGCTGATCGGCTTTGTCCGGGGCGGACTGGCGATGGTCAATGTTGGCGTGTCGCTGTTTTTCGCAGAAATTTCCGGATCGGCGGTGGCGGATGTCGCCGCGATGGGGTCGGTCATGATCCCGCAGATGAAAAAGCGCGGCTACACCAAGGAATTCTCGGCGGCGGTGACATCTTCCTCGGCGTCTCTGGCGATCATCATTCCGCCTTCGATCCCGATGATCCTGTATGCCGCGCAATCCAACACCTCGGTTGAACAGCTTTTCGTGGCCGGGGTGGTGCCGGGGCTGATCGGGGCGGCGGGGCTGATGCTGGTGTCCTATATCTTCGCGCGGCGCTACAACCTACCGACCGAAGAGGCTTTCAATATCCCGCAGCTGCGCAAAACTTTCGTCGCGGCGCTGCCGGCCTTCGCGCTGCCCGTGATCATTCTGGGTGGAATCTTCGGCGGGTTCGTTACCGCGACCGAAGCCGCCGGGCTGGCTGTGATCGCGGCCATTCTGGTGTCGCTGTGGTATCGCACGGTTGATCTGGCCCAGTTGCGCCGTGCGATGCTGGACGGTGGTATCCAGACCGCTGTTGTGATGCTGCTGGTGGCTGCATCAGTGCTGGTGGGTGGTTTCCTGACCCGTGCGCAAGTGCCCCAGCAATTGGCGCAGGGCATTCTGAACCTGACGGAAAACCCCTGGATCATTCTGATGATCCTGAACGTGTTCTTCTTTATGATCGGTCTGTTCCTGCATTCGGCGGCGGCGATCATCCTTGTGGTGCCCATCGTCATCCCGCTGGTTTTGGCGGCAGGCATTGACCCGGTGCATTTCGGGCTGGTGGTCACGCTGAATCTGGCCATCGGGCAACAGACCCCGCCGGTTGCATCGGTGCTGATCACAGCCTGTGCGGTGGCGCGTGCGAATGTGTGGGAGGTCACGAAGGTCAATATCTGGTTCATCCTTGTGCTGTTGGTCGTGCTGATGCTGTGCACCTATGTACCCAGCGTTCCGATGTTCCTTGTGGATTACTTCTACCGATAAGGGGCAAATATGAGCGATGTTCATTCCGAGATACGCGGCCAGACCCTCTGGATCACGTTCAACCGACCGCAGGCGCGCAATGCTTTCACTTTCGCCATGTATCGCGACGTTGCAGCCCTGTGTCGTGATGTGCCGACCGATGGCAGTGTGCGCGCGGTTGTTCTGACCGGCGCAGGCGACAAGGCCTTTGCGGCGGGCACGGACATGACCGAGTTCCGCGCGTTTGACAAAACCCAGGACGCGCTGGATTACGAGGCGTCCATCGCGCAGGTGCTGGAAACGGTCGAGCGCTGCGCGCTGCCCACGATCGCGGCTATTCATGGGGCCTGCACGGGTGGCGGGGCGGCGATTGCGGCGGCCTGTGATATCCGCATTGCCTCTGCCAATCTGAAATTCGGCTTTCCGATTGCGCGGACGCTGGGCAATTGTCTGGCGGCGTCGAACCTTGCGCGGCTTTCGGCGCTGATGGGGGCGGGGCGTGTGCGCGAGATGATCTTTACCGCGCGCCTGCTGGGTGCAGAAGAGGCAGAGCGCTGCGGGTTGATCACGGAGACCATGCCCGATCAGAACGCACTTCTGGACCGCGCGGCGGAGCTGGCGGATACGGTCGGGCAAATGGCACCCCTGACATTGCGAGCAACCAAAGAGGCGATGCGCAGGCTTCAGGCCGTGGTGCAGGTGGAAGATGCCGACCTGATCGAGCTTTGCTACATGAGCCGCGATTTCCGGCATGGGATGGAAGCCTTTCTGGCCAAGCAGAAACCGGATTGGAGGGGGGAATGACACAGCATGGCCCCCTTGCGGGAATGAAGGTGATTGAGCTGGCGCATATCATGGCCGGGCCGGTTTGCGGGTTGATGCTGGCCGATATGGGGGCAGATGTCATCAAGGTGGAAAAGCCCGATGGCGATGACAGCCGCCGTTTTGTCCCGCCCCAGATCGAAGGGGAATCCGCAGCCTATATGATGATGAACCGCAACAAGCGGGGCATTGCGCTGAATCTGAAAGACCCGCAAGCCAAGGAAGCGCTGCATCGCCTGCTGGAAAGCGCGGATGTGGTGATCGAGAATTACCGCATGGGCACGATGGAGCGTCTGGGCCTTGGCTATGAGGATCTGCGCAAAATCAACCCGCGTCTGATCTACTGTGAAATATCGGGCTTCGGGCGCACTGGCCCTTATGCGCAGCGCGGCGGGTTTGACCTGATCGCGCAGGGCATGTCGGGGCTGATGTCGATCACAGGCGAAGGGCCGGGACGGCCACCCGTCAAGACGGGTGCGCCGGTCTCAGACATCACGGCGGGCATTCTGGCGGCGATGGGGGTCAGCGCGGCCTATGCGCGGGCCTTGCAGACCGGTATTGGGCAGAAGGTCGATACATCGCTGTTTGAAGCCGGGATCACCCAGACCTATTGGCAATCGGCCATTGCCTTCGCCACAGGCGTGGCCCCCGGCCCGATGGGGTCCGCGCATCCGCTGAACGGACCTTATCAGGCGTTTCAGACAGCGGATGGATGGATCAATATCGGGGCCGCCAATCAGCGCAACTGGCTGCGCTTTCTGGAGGTGAT
>SLAT01000047.1 GCA_007126715.1 Roseinatronobacter sp. | reverse complement strand
CCACGCTTCGCGCGCAATTTGGAAAAATAGGCAAGACGTTTTGACAATTCCCGCTCAAACCCGCGCTCAAGCGGCTGATACAGCACAGGCCGCTTTATTCCATCGGGAAAATAGTTCTGCCCTGAAAACCCGTCCTCGGCATCATGGTCGTAATCATAGCCTGCGCCGTAACCCTGGTCTTTCATCAGCTTGGTGGGAGCGTTCAGAATATGCTTTGGCGGTGAAAGCGACCCGGTCTGCTTTGCCAGTTTCAGCGCTGCTTTCCACGCCACATATCCCGCATTCGATTTGGGCGCGAGCGCAAGGTAACTGACCGCTTGTGCCAGTGCCAGATCCCCCTCTGGACTGCCAAGGCGCTCATAGATTTGCCACGCCTCCAGACAAACAGCCTGCGCCTGCGGGTCGGCCAGACCGATATCCTCGACCGCCATGCGCGTCAGGCGTCGCGCCAGATAGCGGGGGTCCTCGCCCCCCTCGATCATGCGTGCAAACCAATACAGCGCCGCATCCGGGTCAGAGCCGCGCACCGATTTGTGCAGCGCCGAGATCAGGTTGTAATGCGCATCGCCAGATTTGTCATATTGCGCCGCACGCCGCATCAGGCGTTTCGACAATTCCGCGCTGTCCAGTTTTGCGCTCAGGTTCCAGCCCATGACCTGCTCGATCAGGTTCAGCGCCGCGCGCCCATCCCCATCGGCCATTTCCAGCAGCGCCTCACGCGCGGGGCCGTCCAGCGGCAACGCGCGGCCAAAATCCTGTTCAGCGCGTTGTGCCATCAACTCAAGATCAGCCAGTGAGAACCGCTCCAGCACGATCACCTGCGCGCGCGAAAGAAGCGCTGCGTTCAACTCGAAGGACGGGTTCTCGGTGGTGGCCCCCACCAAAATGATGGTGCCATCTTCCATATGGGGCAGAAAGCTGTCCTGCTGCGATTTGTTGAAGCGGTGGATCTCATCCACAAACAGCAATGTACCGCGTCCGTTCTGACGGCGCATCTTGGCCTGTTCAAACACTTTGCGCAGATCAGGCACGCCCGTAAAAATCGCGCTGAGTTGCGTGAAATTCAGGTCGGTTTCATCAGCCAGCAGGCGTGCGATTGTGGTTTTTCCCACCCCCGGCGGCCCCCACAGGATAAGAGAGGCCAGTTGCCCGCTTGCCAGCATCGCGCCAAGCGGTCCGTCACTGCCCAGCACTTTATCCTGCCCGATCACCTCTCGCAGGGTGCGCGGGCGCAGTCGGTCCGCAAGGGGGCGGGGCGCGCTTTCCGGCGCATCTTTTGAATGATCGAACAGGTCAGCCATTTGCGCAGTCTATCCCTGTTGCGACCCTTGGGAAAGCCGCATCACAGGCGAAAGCGCAGGGCAACACGTCGCCCATCGCGCAGCACCTCGATCATCCAGTTGCGTGTCTGCTCTTGTGCCAGACGCACGACATCGTCTGTAGTCCCGACTTCTGCGCCATTTACGGACAGCAATATATCGCCCCGGCGCAAACCAGTGCGCGCTGCGAAATCTTCCAGCCCAGCGACCATGACCCCTTCGACTTCGGGTGCAAGATTGTATTCGGAAATCACCGCCGGATTGACCCGCACCACGGAGAGCCCCCGCAAGGCGCTGCGCCCATCGACCTGTCGCAGCTGTCGATCCGGGGTATCGGGCGCGGCGATCAAGTCAATCTGGGTTACCCTCACCTCTTCACCGCGTCGATAGGTCAGATCTGACTGCGCACCAAGGCCCCGCACAGACAAGCGAAACATCATCTCAGCCGCAGAATTCACCCCTTCGCCATCAACACTCAGGACCACATCACCTCGCAACAGCCCCGCTTTGGCAAGCGGGCTGTCAGGGTGCATTTCCAGCAAGATCACACCTTCGGGTGCTGGCTGATCGAAAGCATCGGCCAGCGCGGCATCAACCGCCTGCGCCGTTATACCGGCCCAAGGCCGCTCGAATGTGGCTCGCCCGTCGCGCGCCTGCTTGACCACCGCCGCCACCAGATTGGCCGGTATCGCAAAGCCTATGCCATGTGATGCCCCCGAACGCGAAATGATCGCAGTATTCACCCCAACCAACCGTCCGCGCATATCGACCAGCGCGCCGCCAGAGTTGCCCGGATTTATCGGGGCATCGGTCTGGATGAAATAGCCCCGCCCCGACCCAACCGCGATACCCGAACGCGCCAGCCCCGAGATGATCCCGCTGGACACAGTCTGGCCCACGCCAAACGGGTTGCCGATAGCAAGCACAAGCTCGCCCACCTCGACCGCATCGGAATCGGCGAATTCAAGACTTGGCAGATCAGACGCGCCACGCAGCTTCAACACGGCCAGATCGCTTTCCTCATCTGTCAGGATGATATCAGCATCATATTCGCGCCGGTCATTCATCACGACCCTGATCTCGGTCGCATTACCGACAACATGGAAATTCGACACAACGATGCCATCGTCGGACAGGATCACACCAGACCCAAGCGCGTTTTGCACGCGCGGTGTGACCTGCCCGAAATTGCGAAACAGATCGCCAAAAAACGGGTCGTCCGCAAACGGGCTGGAACGCTGCGCAACAATGCGTTGAGCATAGATATTGACCACGGCAGGCGCGGCCGCGCGCACGACCGGCGCAAAACTTAGTTGCACTTCGGGCAAGGAATTTGGCACGGTTTCGGACTGCATAGGGCCACCCAGAACAAGGGTCGCGCAAAACGCGATCAAAGCGGCAAGACGCATAAGCAAACCTCCGTGACATGGCTGCAGCTATATAGGAATCCACCAGCGCCGAATTCAATGCAAAAGGCCCGCAACACATGTGCGGGCCTTCCTCAATCGCGTATGGCTGGCCTCAAGCCTCGTTGGCTTCGGCTTCCAGACGGGCCAGATCGGCGGCACCCTTGGCATTCACGTCACGGTCGACGAATTCGATGATCGCCATAGGCGCCATGTCACCGTAACGGAACCCTGCTTTCAGAACGCGCACATAGCCGCCCTGACGGTCCTTGTAGCGTGGGCCAAGAATATCGAACAGCTTGGCAACATGCATGTCCTGCTTAAGCTGCGATGCGGCCTGACGGCGCGCATGCAGGTCGCCGCGCTTGGCAAGCGTGATCAGCTTTTCAATGATCGGGCGCAGTTCCTTGGCTTTGGGCAGGGTGGTCTTGATCTGCTCATGTTCAATGAGCGAGCCTGACATATTCGCAAACAGCGCCTTGCGGTGCTCATGTGTGCGGTTCAGGCGGCGGTATCCTCTGGCGTGACGCATGTCATTTCTCCTTAAACGTCATTTTTACTTTGTCT
>SLAT01000259.1 GCA_007126715.1 Roseinatronobacter sp. | reverse complement strand
GTCCCGGATCAGGGCCCGCATCGGTGTGGGTCATGCCCTGACACGTCAGGCCGTTTTTATTCTCGTCGGTACCGCTGTGCTTGGGGGGTGCGCCCCGAGATCTGATCTTGACGAAATTCGCGCAAGTTTCGATGCGCCCGCGGAAATACGCGCGGCACGGGTCTCGGCGGAAGTTGCGCGCAGCGCATTTGGTCAACAGGTGATGCACGCGGTCGAAAGCCATCCGCAAATCGGGGCGTCCAGTGCCGGGGTTCGCGCGGCGCAGGCGCGCGCGGATGCAGAGGGGGGCGGTTTTTATCCGCGCTTTTCTGTGGGGGCGACACTGGGGTCGATCGTGAATGGAACTGTCAGCGGGAACAGCCTTACGCCGGTTCTTCAGGTTATGCAGCTTGTCTTTGATGGCGGCGAGGCAGCGAGCCGACAGGTCGCGGCGCAAGCGCGGGTCTTCGAGGAACGTGGCGGACGACAGGAAGTTGCCGCCGCGCTGGCGCTTGATGCGGTGGCCGCGTGGTATGATCTGCGCGCCGCGCGGGAACGCGCGCGTATCGCCGCGGATAATGTCCGCGCACATCAGCGGGTGCTTGCGCAGGTGCAAGAGCGTGCGGATGCAGGGGCAGGCGGGCATTCCGATGTGTTGACGGCGCGCGCGCGTCTTGCCACCGCGCAGGCCCGTGCCGCCGAAGCCGATGCTCGTGTCGAACGCGCCGAGGCGGGATTTGCCGCCAGTTTCGGCCAGCGCCCTGCCGCGAGTTTGCCCGCGCCGCCGCAAGCACCCAGCTTGCCCAGAGCAAGTGATGAAGACCTCATCGTGTCCAGCCCCCGCATTCTGGGGATGGAAGCCAGAATTGCAGCCGCGCAAGCCGATGTCGCGGTGGCCAGATCGCAACGTTTCCCCCAATTGCGTCTGGATGGCCGGGCGCAGCGCGGCAGCCACAGTGCCAATCTGGATGTTTCCTATGACCCCGGCGCGCCCGGCAGCCAAGAGGCGCGTATTCGCGCCGCCGAAGCACAGCTTGATGCCGTGCGTGCCATGCGCGAGGGGCTTGCCCGCGATATCGCGCGCGCACTGGCGGACCTGCGGTCAGACCAGCGCGCAGGCGCGGCGCGCGTGGCCGCCGCGCGAGAGGCGGTGAATGCCAATGAAGCGACAGTAGCTGCGTCGCGCGAAGAGTTCTCGATCGGGCGGCGCTCGCTTCTGGGGCTGCTGGATGCGCAGCGTGACCTGTTCGAGGCGAATGAATCGCTGATCGCGGCAGAACGGGAGGTCGCGCTGTCGGGCTATGCGGCCCTGGCCTTGACCGGAGATATTCTGGATGCTTTCGCGATCAGCCTGCCCAGCCCGACGGGCGGCGCGCGCACAGAGGTTGATGCCGGGGACGGCGCATGAATGACGCGCGCGAGATCGTAAGGAACGCATCTGGGCCAAGCGGCAGTGATGCGGATGACATGACCCCGCTGGAGGCGTGCATGTTGCATGTCGCCGCCAGTCTGGACCGGCCCATGACGCTGGCAGCACTTCAGGCCGCGCAATCGGGGACACGTGGCAGTGTGACGCTGCGCGATGCGATCACCGCCGCCGAGCGTGCGGGGCTGCAAGCCGGGTTTGGCAAGCGCGCATTGAAGGATTTTGACCCCAGCCTGACCCCGGCCATCCTGATCCTTGATGATGACCGGGCCGTGGTGCTGGAAGATGTGCTGGCAGACGGGCGGCTTGCGCTGTTTGACCCTGCCTTGGGGCAGGGCGTGGGCCTTCTGCCGCGTGACAAGCTGGATGCAGTTTATACAGGCTTTGCGCTGCTGATGCGCGCCGAACACCGCGAGGATATCGCGCTGAACGCAACAGGGCGGCAGGGACATTGGTTCTGGTCAACCTTGGCCGAAAATCGTTGGGCCTATAGTCAGGTTCTGCTGGCCGCCGTGCTGGCAAACTTTCTCAGCCTGTCGACATCGCTTTTCATCATGGTGGTCTATGACCGCGTGTTGCCGAATGAAGCCATTGAATCGCTCATCGCATTGACGGTTGGTGTGGGCATCGCGTTGCTGTTTGATTTCCTGATAAAATCCTTGCGCGCGGGCTTCATCGACCGTGCAGGCCAGCGGGCCGATATGGTGATGGGACGGCGGATTTTCGACCAGATTCTTGATCTTCAGATGAAGGCGCGCAAAGGCTCTACCGGGGCGCTGGCCAGCACCTTGCGCGAGTTCGAGACTTTGCGCGATTTCTTCACCTCGGCCACTCTGGTGGCGGTGGTGGACCTGCCATTCATCCTGTTGTTCATCTTCGTGATCTATCTGATTGGTGGCCCCTTGGCGATTGTGCCGGCACTGGCTGTGCCCTTCGTGCTGATTGTCGGCATTGCGGTGCAGCCTGTTCTGGCGCGGCTGGCGGAAAAGAGTTTTGCCGACGGGCAGTCCAAGCAGGGCGTGTTGGTGGAAACCCTTTCCGGGCTGGAAACCATCAAGGCGGCTGGCGCGCAGCGCCAGATGCGCGCACGCTGGGAAGATGCGATTGCGCGCCAGTCCGATCATGGTCTGAAAAGCCGCGCGATCACGCAATTTGCCATCAACGCAACTGCCTTTGCGCAGCAGGCCGCGCAGGTGATGATCGTGTTCTACGGCGTTTTCCTGATTTCGGCGGGTGAGGTCAGCATGGGCGCGCTGATTGCAGGTGTGATCCTGACCGGGCGAACATTGGCCCCGCTGGCGCAACTGGCGCAAACCCTGACGCGGTTCAATCAGGCGCGCACCTCTTACCGCAGTCTGGATGCGCTTATGAAAGCGGAAAGCGAGCGGCCAGAGGGCAAGGGCTGGATTTCACGCCCAAAGCTGGATGGCGAGATCAGGTTCGACAATGTCTCTTTCGCTTATCCTGACCAGACCGTGGATGCGCTGCGCGATATCTCTTTTACCATCAAACCGGGCGAGAAAGTCGCTGTTCTTGGCCGGATCGGGTCTGGTAAAAGCACTGTCGCGCGGCTGATGCTGGGCTTGTACCAGCCGCGCCAAGGGGCGGTGCTGGTAGACGGCGTCGATATTCGCCAGATTGATCCGGGCGATCTGCGGCGCAATATGGGGTCTGTCCTGCAAGATATCTGGCTGTTTTCCGGCACAGTGCGCGAAAATATTGCCATTGGCGCGATGCAGGCGCGCGATCATGAGATCATCGAGGCTGCGCGCATTGCCGGGGTGGAGGATTTCGTGCGCCGTCACCCTTCGGGCTATGACATGATGCTGGCCGAGCGCGGCGAGGGGCTGTCGGGCGGTCAGAAACAGGCGATCACTTTGGCGCGCGCGCT